>DATFAJ010000104.1:0-8334 GCA_035254745.1 Candidatus Methylomirabilota bacterium
GGAACGGCGACACCAACTTCATGTCGGCGATCGGCGAGACGCGCGTGCTGCCGGAGGCCCTCGAGACGACCTACGACCGGCTGGCCGCCGCGCTCGCTCCGTGAGGGAAACCGCCGCCGAGCTCACGCCCATGATGCGGCAGTACGGGGAGCTGAAGCGCCGCTTCCCGGACTACCTGCTGCTGTTCCGCCTGGGCGATTTCTACGAGCTCTTCAACGACGACGCCCACCTGGCGTCCCGCCTGCTCCAGCTCACGCTGACTTCCAGACAGAACGGAATCCCGATGGCGGGCATCCCGCATCACGCCGCCGACGGCTACATCGCCCGCCTCATCCGCGCCGGTCAGAAGGTGGCGGTGTGCGAGCAGCTCGAGGAGCCGGCCAAGGGACGCAAAATCGTCCGCCGCGACGTGGTGCGCGTCATCACCCCGGGCACGATCACCGACACCCAGTTCCTCGACGGCGCCCGCAACAACTTCCTGCTCGCCGCCCACGCCACCGGCTCCGCGGTGGGGGTCGCGCTGGTCGACGTGTCCACCGGCGACTTCTGGGTGGGCGAGGAGCCGGGCGCGGGGGCGGCGCTGCTCGAGACCGCGCTGCTGCGGCGCCCGGCCGAGATCCTCCTCGCCCACAGCGCGGAGCCCGGGTGGGTCGCTCGCTGGGCGCCTCCCGGCGTGCCGGTCACGCGCGTGGACGGCGGCGCCTTCGGGGCACGGGCCGCGCGGGAGATTCTGGAGGCCCACTTCAAGGGGGCGAGCCTCGACGGCCTCGGGATGAGCGCGCTCACCGCGGGCCTCCAGGCGGCCGGGGCCGCGCTGGCCTACGTGCGCGAGACCCAGGGCGAGTCGCTGGCGCATCTCACCCGCGTGCAGCGCCTGGTCACCGGGGAGGCCATGCTGCTCGATCCGACCGCGGTGGCCACGCTCGAGCTGTTCGAGACCGCCCAGGAGCGGACCGCCCGGGGCTCGCTCTTCGCCACCCTCGACTCCACGGCCACCCCCATGGGGGCCAGGCTGCTCCGGCAGTGGATGCTGCGCCCCTTGCTGGACCGGGAGGCCATCCTGCGCCGCCAGGAGGCCGTGGCGGCCCTCGTGGAGGCTCCCGCCGCCCGCGAGGCCCTGCGCCAGCGGCTGGGCGGGGTGGGGGACCTCGAGCGCCTCACCAGCCGCGCCGCCCTCGGGGTGGCCCACGCGCGCGACCTGATCGCGCTGCGCGGCTTCCTGGGGCGGCTACCCGGGCTCGCGGAGGAGCTGGGCGGCCTGGGCACGCCGCTCCTGGCGACGCTCGCGGAGGAGATCACCCCGCTCCCCGACCTTCAGAAATTACTTGAAGAGGCCCTCGAGGACGAGCCACCGCTCGTGCTGCGCGAGGGCGGGCTCATCCGGGAGGGCTGGAACGCCGAGCTCGGCGAGCTCAAGCAGGCCGCGCGGCAGGGCAAGGCCTGGATCGCCTCGCTCGAGCAGCGCGAGCGGGAGCGCACCGGCATCGGCTCGCTCAAGGTCCGCTTCAACCGGGTCTTCGGCTACGCCATCGAGGTCGGCAACGCGCACGCGGCCCGGGTGCCGGCCGACTACCTGCGGCGCCAGACCCTGGTCGGCGCGGAGCGCTACGTCACCGCCGAGCTCAAGGAGTACGAGAGCCGGGTGCTCGGCGCCGAGGAGCGCATCGCCCGGCTCGAGTTCGAGCTCTTCGGCCAGGTGCGCGCCCAGGTCGCGGCGCAGGCGGCCCCGCTCCTGCGCACCGCGCGCGCGGTGGGCACCCTCGACGCGCTGACCTCGCTCGCCGCGGTGGCCCACGAGCGGGGATACGTCCGGCCGGAGATCGACGCGGGCTTCGCGCTCGAGATCGTGGACGGCCGGCACCCCGTGCTGGAAGCGGGCGGCTCGTCGTTCACCCCCAACGACGCGCGGCTCGATCCCGCCGACTGCCAGATCATGATCCTGACCGGCCCCAACATGAGCGGCAAGAGCGTGTTCATGCGCCAGGTGGCCCTGCTCACCCTGATGGCGCAGATGGGCGGCTTCGTGCCCGCCCGCTCGGCCCGCGTCGGGCTGGTCGATCGCATCCTCACCCGGGTCGGCGCGCAGGACAACATGGCGCGCGGCCAGAGCACGTTCCTGGTGGAGATGGTCGAGACCGCCAGCATCCTCCACCACGCGACCCCACGAAGCCTGATCCTCCTGGACGAGGTCGGCCGCGGCACCTCCACCTTCGACGGCCTCGCGATCGCGTGGGCGGTCACCGAGGAGCTGCACGAGCGGGGGCGGGGCGCGAAGGTCCTGTTCGCCACCCACTACCACGAGCTGACCGCGCTGGCCGACCGGCTGCCGCGGGTGCACAATTTCCACGTGGCGGTCCGCGAGTGGAACGACGAGATCATCTTCCTGCACAAGGTGCGGCCGGGCGGCACCGACCGCTCGTACGGCATCCAGGTCGCGCGGCTGGCCGGGCTGCCCCCCGCGGTGATCGCGCGGGCCAAGGCGATCCTGGGCGAGCTCGAGCGCGAGCGGAGCGGGCTCGAGGCCGCGGTGGCCCCCGAGCCGGCCGCGGGTGAGCCCGCCCAGCTCGGGCTCTTCCCCCCGGCGCACGACCCGCTGCTGCGCGAGCTGGCCGCGCTCGACGTGGGCGCGATGACGCCGCTCCAGGCCCTCAACCTGCTCGCCGAGTGGCAGCAGCGGCTCAAGGCGCGCCCGTGAGCGCCCCGCGCATCCGCCGGCTGCCCGATCACCTCATCAACAAGATCGCGGCCGGCGAGGTGGTGGAGCGCCCGGCCTCGGTGGTCAAGGAGCTGGTGGAGAACGCGCTCGACGCGCTCAGCTCCCAGGTGACGGTCGACCTGCGCGACGCCGGGCGCGCGCTGATCCGGGTCACCGACGACGGGCTCGGGATGTCGAGCGACGAGGTGGACCTGGCCCTGCTGCGCCACGCCACCTCCAAGCTCGCCACCGACGGAGACCTCGACGCGATCACCACGCTCGGCTTCCGGGGCGAGGCCCTGCCGGCCATCTGCGCGGTCACCCGCTTCTCGGTGCTCTCGTGCCCGCGCGGCTCCGAGATCGGCACGCTGGTGCGCGGCGAGGGGGGCACGGTGAGCGAGAAGCTCCTGGTCCCGGCGCCCGCCGGCACCACGGTGGAGGCGCAGGACCTCTTCTTCAACACGCCGGCCCGCCTCAAGTTCCTCAAGAGCGCGCCCGCCGAGGTGGCCGCGGTCCTGCGCCTGCTGGAGGCCACCGCCCTCGCGCATCTCGAGGTGCACTTCCGGGTCACCCACAACGGCCGCCCCGTCCTCGGGGCGCCGCGCGCCCGCACCCTGCGCGACCGGGTGGGCGCCCTCTGGGGCTTCGAGCGCGCGGGCCGCCTGCTCGACGTGCTGCGCAAGGACGGCCCGCTCGCGGTGTCGGGCCTGATCGCGCCGCCGCAGCTCGCCCGGGGCAGCCGCGACGAGATCGTGCTGATCGTCAACGGGCGCCCGGTGCGCGACACCCAGCTCACCCAGACCCTGATCGAGGCCTACCGGCCGCTCCTGTCGCGCGACCAGTTCCCGGTCGCGGTGCTCCACCTCGAGCTGCCGCCCCAGGAAGTCGACGTCAACGTCCACCCGACCAAGGCGTGGGTCCGCTTCCGCGCGCCGCGGCAGATACAGGAGATCGTCTACCGCGCGGTGCAGGACGCGCTGCGCCAGTACCAGGTGGTGCAGCCGCAGCGCGGGCTCCGAACGGAAGGCGGAGCCGCAAACGAACCGACAGCGCCGGAACGGTCGACCGCGGACTGGGGGAGTGCGGGGGCCATTTCCGGGCCCCCGCAGATGAACGAGCTGCTTCCCGCCGACATGCCCTCGGCGGATGCCCAGACCAGATTGTTCCGCGAGCCCGACGCTGCGTTCCGCGCGGTCGGCTTCGGTGCGGTCGTCGGCCAGCTCCAGGACACGTTCATCGTCTCCGCGAGCGACGACGAGGTGTTCTTCATCGACCAGCACGTGGCGCACGAGCGCGTGCTGTTCGAGCGCCTGCTGCGCGACCTCGACGCGGGCCCGCTCGCGTCGCAGGAGCTGCTGTTCCCGCAGCCGGTGGAGCTCGGCAGCGGGCAGGCCGGGCTCGTCGCCGAATGGGCGCCGACCCTCGAGGGCCTGGGCTTCGGCCTGGAGGGATGGAGCGGCTCCACCGTGGTGCTGCGCGCGGTGCCGGCCCTGCTGCGCGGCCAGGAGCCGCGGCGGCTGATCGAGTCGCTCGTGGAGGACGTCAACCGGCCGCGCAAGGGCGAGCCGGTGCCGCTGCTCCATCGCGCGCTCTCGTTCGTCGCCTGCCACGCCGCCATCAAGGCCCACGCCCCCCTCCAGCGCGAGGAGATGGCCCGGCTCATCGCGGACCTGGCCATCACCCAGACGCCCTACTTCTGCCCGCACGGCCGGCCGATCGTGAGCCGCCTGTCGCTGAGGGACATCAAACGGGAGCTCGGGCGGACGTGGTGAGCCGGCCGCCGCTGCTGGTCGTGGTCGGGCCCACCGCGGTCGGCAAGACCGCGGTGGCGGTGCGCCTCGCCGGGCTGACCGCGATCGAGGTGGTCAGCGCGGACTCGCGCCAGGTCTACCGCGGCCTCGACATCGGCACCGGCAAGCCCACGCCGGACGAGCGCGCGGCGGTGGCCCACCACCTCCTCGACGTGGTCGAGCCGGGCGAGCGCTACCACGCCGCGCGGTTCCGCAGCGACGCGCGGGCCGCGATCGCGGACATCCACGCGCGCGGACGGCTGCCGGTGGTGGTCGGCGGCACCGGCCTCTACGTCCGCGCCCTGCTGAAGGGGCTCACCCCGGCGCCGCCCGCCGACCCCGCGCTGCGCGCGGAGCTGGAGACGATCGCCCGGGCCCACGGCAGCCCCGCGCTGCACGCCCGGCTGGCCGCGCTGGCCCCCGACGCCGCGCGGCGGCTGCACCCCAACGACCGCGTCCGGGTCGTCCGCGCGATCGAGGTCCACACCCGGGGCGCGGGCGCGCCGCCGGCCAACGCAGAGGGCGACTGGAGCGGCCTCGCGCGCGCGTGGCGCCTCGTCATGATCGGCCTCGGACGCGAGCGGGCCGCGCTCAATGCCGCCATCGCCGAGCGGGCGCACGCGATGCTGGCCCGTGGCATGATGGACGAGGTGCGGCGCCTGCTCGAGGCGGGCCACGACCCGGAGCGGCCGCCCATGGACGGCATCGGGTACCGGCCGCTCGCCCTGGCCGCGCGGGGCGCCCTGCCGGTGGCCGAGGCGCTGCGGCTCATGATCCGCGACACCACGCGCTACGCGAAGCGGCAGATGACGTGGTTCGCGCGCGAGCCCGAGATCCACTGGATCGACGTGGACGCGGCGGGTGGCGTCGAGGGCGCGGCCGAGGCGGTGCACAAGCTCGTCACGCAGGAGGGGCTGATCGAGTGAGGTCACGCGAGAAGGCGGTGCTGGCGGCCCTGCGGCTGCCCAGCCAGCCGCGGGTGGTGGTGGAGGAGAGCCTCGACGAGCTGGGCCGCCTGGCCGAGTCGGCCGGGGCCCTCGTGGTGGGGCGGGCGACCCAGGACCGGCGGGCCCCGACTCCGGGGCTCTACTTCGGGAAGGGCAAGGTGGAGGAGATCAAGACCCTCTCCAAGCGGGAGGGCGCCGACCTCATGATCTCCGACGATCCGCTCTCGCCGATCCAGGAGCGGAACCTGGGCGGCTCGCTCGGGGTGCGGGTGATCGACCGCACCGCGCTCATCCTCGACATCTTCGCCCAGCGCGCCCGCACCATGGAGGGCAAGCTGCAGGTGGAGCTGGCGCAGCTCTCCTACCTCCTCCCACGCCTGGTCGGGCAGTGGAAGCACCTCGAGCGCACCGGCGGTGGCATCGGCACCCGGGGCCCGGGCGAGATGCAGATCGAGTCCGACCGGCGCATGATCCGGCACCGCATCCAGAAGATCCGCGACGAGCTGCAGCGCGTGCGCGTGCACCGTCGCCTGCTGCGCGACCGCCGGAAGGCGAGCGGGGTCCCGGTGGTCGCCCTCGTCGGCTACACCAACGCGGGCAAGACCACGCTGCTCAACCACCTGACCGGCGCGGACCGGGTGGCCGCCGACGCCCTGTTCGTCACGCTCGATCCGACGGCCCGCCTGGTCACGAGCCCGACCCATGCCTCGTTCATCCTGACCGACACCGTCGGCTTCATCCGCAAGCTGCCGCACCAGCTGGTGGCCGCCTTCAAGGCCACCCTCGAGGAGCTGACCGAGGCCGACCTGCTGATCCACGTGGTCGACGCGAGCCATCCCGGGCTGGACGATCAGGTGCAGGCGGTGGAGGCGCTGCTGGGCGAGCTCGAGCTGATGGGCCGCCCCATGGTCGTCGCCCTGAACAAGATCGACCGCCTCGAGCCCGGGGCGGCCCGCGCGCTCCTGGCGCGCTTCGACGGCGTCGCGATCTCGGCGCGCACCGGGGAGGGGATGGAGGCGCTGCGCACCCGCATCGACCTGGCGCTCAGCCCCCGCGTGGGCCGGCTCACCCTCCGCATTCCCTACGCGGATGGGCCGGCGCTCGCCGCCTGCTATGAGCGGGGACGGGTGCTCTCGCGCCAGGACGAGCCCGAGGGCATTCGGGTCGAGGTCGAGCTGCCGCGGCGGCTGATAGCCTCGCTCGAGGGGTACCGGCTGAAAACCTGACCACCCCTCACCCTGCCCTCTCCCCTGAGGGGAGAGGGACGGCGGTGCTACAATCGGGCCTCGGCCCTCGCGGACCGTTCCATGGGACTCCCCAACTGGCTCACGACGCTGCGCATCCTGCTGATCCCGGTCTTCGTCACCCTGCTGGTCTACCGGCGGGCGGGCGTGGCCCTGCTCGTGTTCTGCCTGGCCAGCCTGACCGACATGCTCGACGGCTACGCCGCGCGCGTGCAGGGCCGCCAGACGCGGCTTGGGGCCTTCCTCGACCCGGTCGCCGACAAGCTGCTGCTGACCTCCGGCTTCGTCACGCTCACCTGGCTCAAGGTCCTCCCGTTCTGGATCACCGCGGTGGTGGTGAGCCGTGACGTGGTCCTGAGCATCGGGGTGCTCGTCATCCACGTGGCGGGCGGCACCGTGCACCCCTCGCCGACCTGGGTCGGCAAGATGTCGACCGTCTTCCAGATGGCCCTCGTGCTCGCCGCGATGGCGTCG
The DNA here is from genome assembly GCA_035254745.1 of Candidatus Methylomirabilota bacterium. Classification (GTDB taxonomy): domain Bacteria; phylum Methylomirabilota; class Methylomirabilia; order Rokubacteriales; family CSP1-6; genus CAMLFJ01. The sequence continues at coordinate 7,151 of DATFAJ010000104.1, forward strand.
GCCTATTTCCAGCTCGTCCCGCCGTTCGTGACCAAGCTCCTGGCGTGGGTCACGGCCGGCTTCACGGTGACCTCCGGGCTGCAGTACATCGTGATGGGGCTCAAGCAGCTCGAGACGCCCACCACCTCGGTGGGCGGGCGGCTCTGACCGTGCCTCGGCGGACGGCGACGGCGGCCGAGGGGGTGGTGGTGGCCGCGGTGACCCCGCGCACGGCGGCCGCGCGGGCCGGCCTGCGGCCGGGCGACCGCATCCGCGCGATCAACGGCGCGCCGCTGCGCGACGTGATCGACTTCCACTTCCACGCCGGGGAGGAGACGCTCGACCTCTCGCTCGATCGGGACGGCCGGACGCTGACGGTGCGAATGACCCGGCGGGGGACCGCTCTCGGGCTCGAGCTCGAGGCCCCGCGGCCCGCCGAGATCGCCACCTGCGCCAACAAGTGCGTGTTCTGCTTCATCCACCAGCTGCCGAAGGGCATGCGCAAGAGCCTCTACGTGAAGGACGACGACTTCCGGCTGTCGTTCCTGCACGGCAACTACATCACGCTCACCGACCTCGACGAGGCCGAGCTCACGCGCATCGAGACCCAGCGGCTCTCGCCCCTCTACGTCTCGGTGCACGCCACCGATCCCGAGCTGCGCCACGCCCTCCTCGGGCAGCCGCGGGTCCGGCGCGAGCTGCTGCCGGTGATGGAGCGCCTCGCCAAGGCGGGCATCGCCATGCACGCCCAGATCGTGCTGTGCCCGGGGTGGAACGACGGCGCGCACCTCGATCGCACCGTGCACGAGCTGGCGCGCCTGCACCCCGCGGTGACCACCACCGCGGTGGTGCCGGTCGGCCTCACGCGCCACCGCGAGCGGCTGCCCGATCTCCGCCCGGTCACCGGCGCGGAGGCGTCGGTGCTCGTGCTCAGCATCGAGGGCTGGCAGGACGAGTTCCAGGCCGCCCTCGGCACCCGCTTCGTGTGGGCCGCCGACGAGCTCTACCTGAGCGCGGGCATCGCGCTGCCGCCCGCCCCCGCCTACGAGGGCTTCGCGGTGGCCGAGGACGGCATCGGCCTCGTCCGCCGCTTCGAGGACGCCTGGGCCCGCGCGCTCGGCCGGCCGCGCGCGCGCCTTTCGCGCCCGCGGCGGGTGACGGTGGTGACCGGTGAGCTCTTCGCCCCGCGGATGCGCGCGCTTCTC
>DATFAJ010000105.1:0-9400 GCA_035254745.1 Candidatus Methylomirabilota bacterium
CGCATGCTCAAGACCAAGATCCAGGAGCGGCGCACCGCCAAGGGCTCCACCGGGCAGGTGGACGACGCGCTCGTGCTCGAGGTGATCGGGGCCTACCGCAAGCACATGCAGAAGGCGGTGGCCGAGTTCGAGAAGGTGGGCGAGCGCGGGGCGGCCCAGGCCGCCGCGCTGCGCTTCGAGATCGAGTTCTGCGAGCGCTTCCTGCCCAAGACCATGGACGACGCGGCGGTGCGGGCGCTGGTGCGAGAGCGCATCGCCGCGCTGGGCGTCGCCGACGCCAAGCAGGTCGGCCGGCTGGTCGGCGACGTCATGAAGACCCACAAGGGCCAGGTGGAGGCGGGCGACGTCAAGCGCATCGCGGAGGAGCTGCTGAAGGGCTGACGCCTCCGGCTCAGCGGCGGAAGCGGGCGCGCGGCTCGTTGCGGAGGGCGTCGGCGATCCGCATGTGGTGCCGCCGCTCCATCCGCGGCAGGGCGTCGGGCGGGAAGTAGCGCAGCTCGAGCGACTCCTCGTCGTTGACCCGCGGCTCGCCTCCCAGCGACCGGCACGCGAACGTGATGCTGACGATCATCGCCTCGTCGCCGTTGCCGTAACGGACGTGGAAGTCCGGGCCGCTGTAGACCCCGACGATCCGCTCCGGCACGACCTCGAGCGCGGTCTCCTCCCGGATCTCCCGCACCAGGCTCTCCGCCGGCTCCTCGCCCGGCTCCATGGCCCCGCCGGGCAGCCCCCATTCGCCGTCGTCGCTCCGGCGCTGCAGCAGCACGTGGCCGGCCTCGTTCAGGATGACCGCGGCGACCCCCGGAGTCAGCAGGAGGTCGTGGCCGATCTTGGCCCGGAGGTCGTGGAGGTAGTCGGAGATGCCCAAGCCGCTACGGGCGGCTCGAGGCGTACCGCTTCTCGACGTAGTCGTCGAGGATCTTCAGGAAGTCGGCGACGATGGAATCGCCCTTGAGCGTGAGCTTGAGGGCGCCGTCCACGAAGACCGGGGCCTTCGGCTCCTCGAAGGTGCCGGGCAGCGAGATGCCGATGTCGGCGTGCTTGGACTCGCCGGGGCCGTTGACCACGCAGCCCATCACCGCGACCTTCAGCTCCTCCACTCCCGTGTAGCGGCTCTTCCACACCGGCATCTGGTCGCGCAGGTAGGCCTGGATCTCCTCGGCCATCTCCTGGAAGAAGGTCGAGGTGGTGCGCCCGCAGCCGGGGCAGGCGGTCACCAGCGGCAGGAAGCTCCGGAGCCCGAGCGACTGGAGGATGAGCTGGGCGACCTGCACCTCCTCGGTGCGATCGCCGTTGGGCTTGGGCGTGAGCGAGACCCGGATCGTGTCGCCGATGCCCTCCTGCAGCAGGATCGCCAGCCCGGCGGTGCTCGCCACGATGCCCTTGGCGCCCATACCCGCCTCGGTGAGCCCGAGGTGCAACGGGTAGTCCGAGCGGGGGGCGAGCTTGCGGTAGACGTCGACCAGGTCCTGCACGCCCGAGACCTTGGCCGAGAGGATGATCCGGTCGTGGCCGAGGCCGGTCTGCTCGGCCAGCTCGGCGGACTGGATCGCGCTCTCCACCATCGCGTTCATGGTGACGTCGCGCGCGGTGAGGGGATCCTTGCTCTTGGCGTTGGCGTCCATCATCTGGGTGAGCAGGTTCTGGTCGAGGCTCCCCCAGTTGACGCCGATGCGGACCGGCTTGCCGTTGTCGACCGCGACCTGGACGATGGCGCGGAAGTTGTCGTCGTGGTGCTTGCCGCCCACGTTGCCCGGGTTGATGCGGTACTTGGCGAGCGCGCGGGCGCAGTCGGGATACTTGGTCAGCAGCACGTGGCCGTTGTAGTGGAAGTCGCCGATGACCGGGACCGTGACCTGCTTGACGATCTCGGGCACGGCGCGCGCGGCGGCCTCGGTGTTCACGGTGACGCGCACCAGCTCGCTGCCCGCGGCGTGGAGCGCGTTGACCTGGGCCACCGTCCCCGCCACGTCGGCGGTGTCGGTGTTGGTCATGGACTGCACCACGATGGGCCGCTTGCCGCCCACCTTGACCCCACCCACGTCCACCGCCACCGTCTTCCGCCGCTCGGGAATGCTCATTGGCGCGAGGCCAATCATACCATTCCACCCCGGGGAGTATCATGACGGCCATGTCCACCTCCGCCGACGGCGTCGTGACGCGCGCGGCGGCCTCGTTCGAGGCGGGGTCCGCGGCCCTCGAGGGGATCGCCCGCGATTTCGCGGCCCAGATCGGGCAAGGCCTGGCCGGCGAGGGCGGCTCTCTCAAGATGCTGCGCACGTTTACGCGGCAGCCCTCGGGCCGGGAGCGCGGGCGCGTGGTGGTGGTGGACTGGGGGGGCACCAAGGCGCGGGCCAGCCTGGTCGAGCTGGGCGGCGGGGGCTCCGTGCGCATCGTGGTCGAGGAGGCGCTGACCTTCCCGGACGCCATGAAGCGTGGCGCGCCGGAGCCGGTCTTCGACCTGATCGCGGGTGCGGTGGGGCGGGTGGCGCGCGCCCAGGGCGTCGACGCCGCCCCGCTCGCGTTCGTCTACTCCTATCCGGCGCGGCTCGAGCGCATCGACCGGGCGATCGCGCTGGCCTCCACCAAGGGCTGGCGCCTCGAGGGCCTGGTGGGTCGCGACGTGGCCGCGATGCTGACCGCCGCGCTCGAGCGCGCCGGGCTCGCCCGGATCCGGCTCGCGGCGGTGGCCAACGACACGGTGGCGGCGCTGATCCTCCGGAGCTACCAGGCGCGTGGCCGCGAGGCGGCGGCGAGCCCGGCCGCCATCGGCCTGATCCTGGGCACCGGGACCAACCTGGCTGCGGACCTGGGCCCGGCGGGCATCCGCAACCTCGAGTCGGGGAACTTCGACGGGGTGGCCGCGGTCGCCACGTCGTACGACGCCGCCCTCGACCGCGAGGTGGACGAGCCGCCGCCCGGGGCGCAGCGCTTCGAGAAGATGGTCTCCGGCCACTACCTGGGCGAGATCCTGCGCCGCGCGCTCGTGGACGTGGGCCGGGGGCCCGGGGGCTTCCAGTGGTCGGCCGCGCCCGCGCTCGCGACCCCGTTCGGGCTGGACAGTGCCCACCTCTCGCGGATCGCGGCCGATCGCACCGCCGGGCTCGACGACGTCGGCGCGCTGCTGCGCTCGCTCGGCGTCGAGAGCACGCCCGCCGAGCGCCGCGGGGTCCGCGCGCTCGCCGCCGCGATCGCGCGCCGCGCGGCCCGCCTGGTCGCCGCCGCGCTGCTCGGCACGCTGCGCTTCCGCGACCCGCGGCTCGACGATCGGCGTACCATCGCAGTTGACGGGAGCCTCTGGGGGGGCTATCCGGGCTTCGAGGGCCTCGTGCGCGACACCCTGACCGAGCTGGTCGGCCCGGACCGCGCCGGACGCGTCGAGATCGCGTTCGTGAAGGATTCGACCAGCGCGGGGGCGGCCGTGATCGCGGCCGTGGCCGCCGCGCAAAGGAGCGAGGGATGCAGCTCGGCATGATCGGACTGGGGCGCATGGGCGCCAACATGGTGCGGCGGGTGCGGAAGGCGGGGCACGAGTGCGTGGCGTACGACGTGCACGCCGACGCGGTCTCGGCCCTCGCGCGCGAGGGCGTCACCGGGGCGACCGCGCTCCCCGCGTTCGTGAAGGCGCTCGCGCGGCCGCGCACGGTGTGGCTGATGGTCCCGGCCGGAGTGGTGGACCAGACGCTCCACGACCTGGTGCCGCTGCTCGAGGCGGACGACGTCGTCATCGACGGCGGCAACTCCCACTACCACGACGACATCCGCCGGGCGGGCGAGCTGCGGGCCCGCGGGCTGCACTACGTGGACGTGGGGACGAGCGGCGGGGTGTGGGGGCTCGAGCGCGGCTTCTGCCTGATGATCGGCGGCGAGGCCGCGGTGGTGAAGCGGCTGGACCCGATCTTCGCGGCCCTGGCGCCCGGCATCGGCGCGGTGCCGCGCACCGCGGGCCGCGAGCAGATCGGCGGCACCGCCGAGCAGGGCTACCTCCACTGCGGGCCGAGCGGGGCGGGCCACTTCGTCAAGATGGTGCACAACGGCATCGAGTACGGATTGATGGCGGCCTACGCGGAGGGGCTCAACATCCTGCGCCACGCGAACGTGGGCGCGGAGCAGCGGACCGCGGACGCCGAGACCACGCCGCTGCGGAACCCTGAGCACTACCGCTACGACTTCGAGCTGCGCGACATCGCGGAGGTGTGGCGGCGCGGCAGCGTGGTCGCCTCCTGGCTGCTCGACCTCGCCGCCAACGCCCTCACCAAGAGTGGCGACCTCGCGGGCTTCTCGGGCCGCGTCTCCGACTCGGGCGAGGGCCGATGGACGATCGCGGCCGCGATCGACGAGGGGGTGCCCGCCCCGGTGCTGAGCAGCGCGCTCTACGAGCGCTTCGGCTCGCGCGGCAACGGGGAGTTCGCCGCGCGGGTGCTCTCCGCGCTGCGCTTCGAGTTCGGCGGGCACCACGAGAAGCCCGCCGAGGAAGGCCGCAGGGGCGCGTGAGCCCCGCCGGTCGCGCCGCGGTCGCGTTCCTGGTCGACGTGGACAACACGCTGCTCGACAACGACCGCGTCACCGGCGATCTCTGGCGCTACCTCGACCGGACGGTGGGGCCGGAGGGACGGGCGCGCTACTGGGCCCACTTCGAGCGGCTGCGGGTCGAGCTGGGGTACGCGGACTACCTGGGCGCGCTGCAGCGCTACCGGCTCGAGTTCCCGCGCGACCCTCATGTGTTGGCCGTCTCCGCGTTCCTGATCGACTACCCGTTCGCGAACCGGCTCTACCCGGGCGCCCTCGACGTGCTCGAGCGCTTCCGCGGGTGGGGCCCGACCGTGATCCTCTCGGACGGCGACGTCGTGTTCCAGCCGCGCAAGGTCCAGCGCTCCGGCCTGGGCGACGCGGTGGACGGCGTGCTGATCTACGTGCACAAGGAGCGGGAGCTCGACGACGTCGAGCAGCGATACCCCGCCGACCACTACGTCCTGGTGGACGACAAGCTCCGCATCCTCACCGCGGTGAAGCGCGAGTGGGGCTCCCGGGTGACCACCGTGTTCCCCCGACAGGGACACTACGCCCACGATCCGGAGATGCTCGACACCAATCCGGCCGCCGATCTCACCGTCGAGCGCATCGGCGACCTCGTCGACTACGACCTGCCCACCCTGCGGGCGCGCGCCGGCGCCGGCGCCGCGGCGGGACCGGGTAGCGGGAGATGAGCGCATGGCGATGTCGGCCGAGCAGATCCGACTCCTCGACGCATACTGGCGCGCCGCGAACTACCTGACCGTCGGCCAGATCTACCTTCAGGACAATCCGCTGCTGCGGGAGCCGTTGACCCCCGCGCACATCAAGCCGCGCCTGCTCGGCCACTGGGGTACCTCGCCGGGTCTCTCCTTCATCTACGCGCACCTGAACCGTCTCGTGACCGAGAGGGACGCGGACGTGATCTACCTGGCCGGGCCGGGCCACGGGGGACCCGCGATCGTGGCCAACGTCTACCTCGAGGGGACCTACTCCGAGATCTATCCGGAGGTGTCGCGGGACGAGGCGGGCCTGCGGCGGCTCTTTCGCCAGTTCTCCACCCCGGGGGGCATCCCGAGCCACGTGAGCGTGCCGACCCCGGGCTCCATCCACGAGGGCGGCGAGCTCGGCTACGTGCTGGTGCACGCCTTCGGGGCCGCCTTCGACAACCCGGACCTCATCGTGGCCGCGGTGGTCGGCGACGGCGAGGCCGAGACCGGTCCGCTCGCCGGCAGCTGGACCGGAATCGACTTCCTGAATCCGGCGCGGGACGGGGCGGTGCTGCCCATCCTCCACCTGAACGGCTACAAGATCGGCGGCCCCACCGTGCTCGGGCGCATGGGCGACGACGACATCGTGAGCCTGCTGCACGGCCACGGCTGGGAGCCCCACGTCGTGGCGGGCGACGATCCGGTGGCGATGCACCCGCGCTTCGCCCAGGTCCTCGACGACTGCCACGAGCGGATCCGGGCGATCCAGGCGCAGGCCCGGCGACCCGGCGCCGACCCCGCCCGCGCCGCGCGTCCGCGCTGGCCCGCGATCGTGCTCCGCACGCCCAAGGGCTGGACCGGGCCGAAGGTCGTCGACGGCCTGCCCGTCGAGGGTACGTTCCGCGCGCATCAGGTGCCGGTGGATCGCGTGCGGGAGGATCCCGCGCACCTTGCGGTTCTCGAGGGCTGGATGCGGAGCTACCGGCCGGAGGAGCTCTTCGACGGCGCCGGCCGGCTCCGCGCCGAGCTGGCCGCGCTCGCGCCGGCGGGCGACCGCCGCCTGGGCGCGAATCCGCACGCCAACGGCGGCCGCCTCCTGCGCCCGCTCGACCTGCCCGACTACGCGGAGTACGCGCTGCCGGTGCCGCGCCCGGCGACCGAGCGGCACGGCTCGACCCGCCAGCTCGGGAAGCTCATGCGCGACGTCTTCACGCGCAACCGCGCCGCGGCCAACTTCCGCCTCTTCTGCCCGGACGAGACCAACTCGAACCGGCTCGGGGACGTGTTCGAGGTGGAGAACCGATGCTCGCTGCTCCCGCGCGAGCCCGCCGACGATCACGTGGCGGCGGACGGCCGGGTGATGGAGATCCTGAGCGAGCACTGCTGCCAGGGCTGGCTCGAGGGCTACCTGCTCACCGGCCGTCACGGGCTGTTCGCGAGCTACGAGGCGTTCGCGATGGTCTCGGCGTCGATGACGGTGCAGCACGCCAAGTGGCTGCAGGAGGCGGACCGTCTGCCGTGGCGGGCGCCGGTCGCCTCGCTCAACATCCTGCTCACCTCGACCTCGTGGCGCCAGGACCACAACGGCTTCAGTCACCAGGGCCCCGGCCTCATCGACGTGGTGCTCTCCAAGAAGGGCACGGTCTCGCGGATCTACCTGCCCCCCGACGCCAACTGCCTGCTCTCGGTGGCCGACCACTGCTTCCGCAGCCGCAACTACGTGAACCTGATCGTGATCGACAAGCAGCCCCAGCTGCAGTGGCTCGACCTGGAGACGGCCCGGGCCCACTGTGCGCGGGGCGCCTCGATCTGGGCCTGGGCGAGCAGCGCGGGCGACGGCGACCCCGACGTGGTGCTGGCCGCCGCGGGCGACGTGCCGACGCTCGAGGTGGTGGCCGCGGCCTGGCTGCTGCGCCACCACGCGCCCTCGCTCCGCGTGCGCATGGTCAACGTGGTGGATCTCATGACGCTGTTCTCGCCGCGCTTCCATCCCCACGGGCTCACCGACGAGGCCTTCATGGCGCTGTTCACCGCGAGCGCGCCGGTGGTCTTCGCCTTCCACGGCTACCAGCGGGCCGTCCACGAGCTGATCCACGGCCGCCCCCACGCCGGTCGCTTCCACGTGCGCGGCTTCAACGAGGAGGGCACCACCACCACGCCCTTCGACATGGTGGTGCGCAACGAGATGAGCCGCTACCATCTCTGTCTCGAGGCGCTCCGGCGCATCCCGGAGGGCGCGTCGCGGGGCGCGGCCCTCGCCGACCACTGCCGGGCGATGCTCGAGCGGCACTCGCGCTACATCCGCGAGCACCTCGAGGACATGCCGGAAGTGCGGGACTGGTGCTGGAGCCCACCCTGATGCCGGGCGCCCCGATCGTCCTCTGCCTGAACGCGGGCTCCTCGTCGCTCAAGTTCTCGGTCTGGGACGGCGACGACTGCCTCGGCGAGGGTGAGGTGGAGGAGATCGGGCGCCCCGGCGCGTTCGCCTGGCTCCGGCTGCCCGGCGAGCCGGCGCAGCGCCTGCCGGGCCGATGGGCCGATCACGGCGAGGCAGCCGCCTCGGTGTTCGCGCTGCTGGGCGAGCACACGCTGCCCGCGCCGGCGGGCGTCGGTCATCGCCTGGTGCACGGTGGGCCGCGCCACCTGGCGCCGGAGCGGGTGACGCCGGCGCTGCTCGCCGACCTGCGCGGCGTCGTCTCGCTGGCCCCGCTCCACATGCCGAGCGGCCTCGCGGGGGTGGAGGCGGTGGCCGCGCGCTTCCCCTCGCTGCCGCAGGTCGTCTGCTTCGACACCGCGTTCCACCGGGATCTGCCGGAGGTGGCGCGTCGCTCCGCGTTGCCGCGGGCGCTGGCCGACCCGGCCGGGATCCAGCGCTTCGGGTTCCACGGGCTATCCTACGAGTACGTGGTGCAACGGCTCGGGCCGGCCGCGCGCGGCCGCGTGGTGATCGCGCACCTGGGCAACGGGGCCAGCATGGCCGCGGTGCGCGACGGGCGGCCGGTCGACACGAGCATGGGGCTCACGCCGGCGGGCGGGCTCATGATGGGCACGCGCACCGGTGACCTCGATCCGGGCGTGCTCGTCTATCTGATGCGGGAGCGGGGATACGACGCCGCCGGGCTCGACCGGCTGGTGAACAAGGAGTCGGGGCTGCTCGGGGTGTCGGGCGCGAGCGGGGACATGAAGACGCTGCTGGAGCGGCGGGACCACGATGCCGGAGCGGCGCTGGCGGTGGCGATGTTCTGCTACCGGGCGCGCAAGCAGGTGGGGGCCTACGCGGCCGCGCTGGGCGGTCTCGACACCCTGGTCTTCACGGGCGGCATCGGGGAGCGCGCGGCGCCGGTGCGTGCGGAGATCTGCGAGGGGCTCGAGCACCTGGGCGTCCGGCTCGACCCGGCGCGGAACGCGGCCCACGCCGATCCGGCGAGCGCCCCGGGAGGCGGCTGCGAGGTGCGGATCGTGCTCACCCGGGAGGACCTGATGATCGCGCGGCACAGCCGGGCGATCCTGTTCCCCCGAGAAGGGAAGGAGACGGCGTGATCAGCCAGAGAGAGGCGTGGGCCGCGCTCGCGCGGCACCACGAGCAGATCCGCGACGTGCACCTGAGGACGCTCTTCGCGGAGGGCCGGCAGCGGGGCGAGCGGCTCACCCTCGAGGCGGCCGGCCTCTACCTCGACTACTCGAAGAACCGGGTCAACGACGAGACGCTGCGGCGGCTACTGGACCTGGCCGAGGCCTCCGGGCTCCGCGCGCGCATCGACGCGATGTTCTCGGGCCAGAAGATCAACATCACCGAGGGCCGGGCGGTGCTGCACGTGGCGCTACGGGCGCCCCGCGATCGCCGCATCCTGGTGGACGGCGTGGACGTGGTGCCGGGCGTGCACGCGGTGCTCGACCGGATGGCCGATTTCTCCGACCGGGTTCGGAGCGGCGCCTGGACCGGCTTCACCGGCCGACCCATCCGCAGCGTGGTCAACATCGGCATCGGCGGCTCGGATCTGGGCCCGGTCATGGCCTACGAGGCGCTGCGCCACTACAGCGACCGGCGCCTCACCCTGCGCTTCGTCTCCAACGTGGACGGCACCGACTTCATCGAGGCGACGCGCGACCTGGACCCGGCCGAGACCCTGTTCATCGTCTCGTCCAAGACCTTCACCACGCAGGAGACGCTCGCCAAC
>DATFAJ010000106.1:0-2800 GCA_035254745.1 Candidatus Methylomirabilota bacterium
CTCTACATCGCGGGCATGGTCCTCTGCGGGGTCAACGCGCTGATGACCTGGCGCAACGGCCCCGCGCGCTACGCGGAGCCGGTCCACGAGGCCCCCGCGCTCCGGCCGCTCCCGGCGGAGGCCGAGCCCGGCGGGTTCAAGCACGCGGCGTGGCATCGCCGCTGGGAGGGCCTGCCGCTGACCTTCTCGGTGTGGGTGGCGGTCGCGGTGGTCACCGCCTCGCTCTTCGAGATCGTGCCGATGTTCCTGATCGGCTCCAACGTGCCCACCATCCAGTCGGTGCATCCCTACACCCCGCTCGAGCTGGCCGGCCGGGACGTCTACGTGGCCGAGGGGTGCAACAACTGCCACTCCCAGATGATCCGGCCGATCCGGGCCGAGACGATGCGCTACGGCGAGTACAGCAAGCCGGGTGAGTTCGTGTACGACCACCCGTTCCTCTGGGGCTCGCGCCGCATCGGGCCGGACCTGGCGCGGGTGGGCGGCAAGTACCCCGACCTCTGGCACGTGCGGCACATGGAGGATCCGCGCTCGACCACGCCGCAGTCGATCATGCCGGCGTACCCGTGGCTCGCGCGCACCCCGATCAACTGGACCGCGGTGGAGCGGGGGGTCGCGGCCCAGGTGACGCTCGGCGTGCCCTACACGCGCGAGGAGGTGACGGGCGCGGCGACCCTGGCCCGCGCGCAGGCCAAGCAGATCGCGGCGGCCATCGCCCAGCAGGGCGGGCCGGCCGGGCTCGAGGAGACGGAGCTGGTGGCGCTGGTGTCCTACCTCCAGCGCCTGGGAACCGACATCAAGAAGTCGTCCACGACGGCTGCGGCCGCGACGGGCGGAGAGGGGACCGGGCGATGAAGCTCGCCGACGTCATGAGCGCCATGCACTTCAACCTGTTTGCCCAGATCGCCCTGCTCGTCGCGGTCGCGGGCTTCGCCACGGTGGTGGTGAGCGTGTTCCTCGCGCGCAACCGCGAGCCGTTCCGGCAGGCGAGCCTGCTGCCGCTCGCCGACGATCGGCCCGTCCGGACCCCGGGAGGCCGCGCATGAGCCCGACCGAGCGCGACCGGCTCCTCGAGCACGACTACGACGGGATCAAGGAGTACGACAATCCCCTGCCGAGCTGGTGGTCGTGGATCTTCGTGGCCACCATCGTGTTCTCGCTTGGCTACTGGGGCTACTACCAGATCGGGCCCGGGCCGTCGCCGATCGCGGAGTACGAGCAGGAGATGAGCGAGCAGGCCGCGCGCCTGGCCAAGCTCGCCCCCGCCGCGAGCGCCGGGCCGAGCGAGGAGTCCCTGCGCGCGCTCATGAAGGACGGGAAGATCATGGCGTCGGCCAAGGAGATCTTCGCAACCCGCTGCGTGCCGTGCCACGGCCCGCAGGGCCAGGGCATCATCGGCCCGAACCTGACCGACGACTACTGGCTGCACGGCAGCACCCTGGTGGCGATCCGCAAGACCATCAGCGACGGCGTGATCGAGAAGGGCATGATCCCGTGGAAGGACCAGCTCAAGCCCGCCGAGGTCGACGCGATGGCGGCCTACGTGGCCACCCTGCACGGGACCAATCCGCCGAACCCGAAGCCGCCCCAGGGCGTCAACGGCAAGGGCGAGGTCGCGCCGGAAGCCCCGGCGGCCGCGAGCAAGTAGGGACGTCATGTCGCTGCCGGCGCAGGCCGAGGGTCGCGTGCTCCCGACGCTCAATCCCGACGGCACGCGCCGGTGGCTCCGGCCCCGCCTCTTCGCCGGCCGCTTCTTCAAGCGGCGGCGGGCGCTCGCGTGGGTCCTGATCGCGCTGTTCACCGCGATCCCGTACCTGCGCATGAACGGCCGCCCGCTCATCCTGCTGGACGTGATCCACCGCGAGTTCACGCTGTTCGGGGCCACCTTCCTGCCCACCGACAGCGTGCTGCTGATGCTGCTGCTGGTCGGCCTCTTCCTCGCGATCTTCCTGATCACCGCCACCTACGGCCGGGTGTGGTGCGGCTGGGCGTGCCCGCAGACGGTCTACATGGAGTTCCTGTACCGGCCCATCGAGCGCCTGATCGAGGGCCCCGCGCGCGCCCAGGAGGCCCTGGACGCCCGTCCGTACCATCCCCGTCGCGTGGTCAAGTACGCGGTGTTCCTCGGGCTCAGCATGTTCCTGGCCCACACCTTCCTGGCCTACTTCGTGGGGGTGAGCGCGCTCGCGCACTGGGTGACCCGGTCGCCATTCGAGCACCCGGTGGCGTTTCTGGTGATGGCGGGCACCACCGCGCTGATGATGCTCGACTTCGGGGTGATGCGCGAGCAGATCTGCATGGTGGCGTGCCCGTACGGGCGCCTGCAGTCGGTGCTGCTGGACCGGCGCTCGCTCATCGTGGGCTACGATGCCCGCCGCGGCGAGCCGCGCGGCCACCTGCCGGGAGGGCGCCTGGCGGTGGTGGCCGCGCCGGCGCGCCTCGGCGACTGCATCGACTGCGGGGCGTGCGTGACCTGCTGCCCCACCGGCATCGACATCCGCGACGGCCTCCAGATGGAGTGCATCCACTGCACGCAGTGCATGGACGCGTGCGACTCCATCATGGACGGCATCGGGCGGCCGCGCGGCCTCATCCGCTACAGCTCGCGTGACGAGTTGGCGGGCCAGCCGCGGCGGATGCTGCGCCCGCGCGTGGTGATCTACCCGCTGCTGCTGGCGGTGGTGTGGGGCGCGCTCGCCTACGCGCTGCTGCACCGCGCCCCCGCCGACGTGACGGTGCTGCGCGGCATCGGCAGCCCGTTCACGGTGACGCCCTCGGGCATGGTCATGAACCAGATCCG
>DATFAJ010000107.1:0-6420 GCA_035254745.1 Candidatus Methylomirabilota bacterium
ACCGCCAGGACCAGCAAGATCCTGCCGATCACGGGTGTGCGCATCGTGCCCTCCTGCCCACCATCTACGGCGCGGGGAAGGCTTTGGATTGGGCGGGAGGCGAGGCGAGCAGCGGGGGCAGGACGCGCGGGGCGGCCGCCGCCGAGTAGATTACGCGCGGCGGAGCTTGATCGGATCTACGGCCGGGGCGGGCGGGCTAGGTGGAGCGGTAGTTCGTGAACTGGAGCGCGATGCCGAGGTCCTTGCCCTTGAGCAGGGCGATGACCGCCTGCAGGTCGTCCCGGCTCTTGCCGACCACCCGCACCTGCTTCTCCTGGATGGAGGCCTGGACCTTCAGCTTGGAGTCCTTGATGAGCCGCACGATCTCCTTGGCCTTCTCCATCGGGACGCCGTCCTGGAGCGTGATCTTCTGGCGGATCACACCGCCGCCCCCCGGCTCGGGATCGTTGATGGTGAGCGCCTTGAGATCGATACCGCGCCGGTGGAGCTTGGACTGGAGGATGTCGAGCACCGCCTTGAGCTTCATGTCGTCGGTGGAGGAGAGCACGATGTCCATCTTCTCGGGCGTGATCTCGTTCTTGGCGCCCTTCAGGTCGTACCGCGTGGTGATGTCGCGGCGGGCCTGATCGATGGCGTTGGTGACCTCCTGCATGTCGATCTTGCACGCGATGTCGAAGCTGTTCTCGGCGGCCATGGAGTGCCTCGCTAGCGCGGGTCCAGCGGCACCACCGCCGCGTCCTTCGGCGGCGTGAAGACGAACAGGGTGTCGCTGAGCCCCGGGTTGATCTGCACCTTGTTGAAGGACATGGTCACGGTGTTCTGGAACTGATCGTAGAGCACCGCCTGGCGGACCACGAAGTCCTTGGGATCCACCGTGAGCACCAGGCGGGTGAGGAGCGGCGTCGGCTGCTTGGGCGTGAGGTCGAGCACCGGCCGTCCGGCCCCGTCGCGCGGGCTCGCCGGATTGAGGAAGCGCACCGTGAACTCCTCGCGCAGCTTGCCGAGGCCGGAGAGGAAGCTGCCCGCCGGCCCGGCCAGGGCCTTGGGGGCGTTGCCCTTGTTCACCTGGTTCAGCTCGGGAGTGTAGACCCAGAGCGACGTGCCGTCGGAGACGATCTGCTGGGGCGCTGGGTTCTTGTAGTCCCAGCGCATCTTGCCCCCCTTCTTGAGCAGCACGGTGCCCTCCGCCTTGATGTCCTGGCCGAGGCTCTTGTTGCGCGCGGTCTGGGTGAACTCGGCGCGCAGGTCGACGATCTTGCCGTAGGTGGTCTCGACCCCGTTGACCACCTCGTCGAGGCTCTGGGCGTGGGCGGCGGGCGGCGCGAGGAGCGCGACGAGCATGAGAGATAGCAAGGCGATGAGGGCGATCGTCCCCTCACCCTGCCCTCTCCCCCTTCGGGGGCGAGAGTTCTCGAGCGGCGGCACGTTCACTTGCCTCTCTTTTGCAAGTATTCGGGCCCGACGAGGATCTCGCGGGGCTTGGCCCCCTGGCCCGGCCCGATGATGTGGTCCTGCTCCATCATGTCGATGAACCGCGCGGCCTTCGGGTAACCGAGCCCGAGCCGTCGCTGCAGGAACGAGATCGACGCGGCGCGCTGGGCGACCACCAGGTTCACCGCGTCCCAGTACACGTCGTCGCGATCTTCACCGCTGCCACTCGGGCCCGCCTCGTCGGACGGCAGCTCCACGTGCTCGTACACCGCGGAGCCCTGCGTGCGCAGGAACTCGCAGATGGCCTTCACCTCCTTGTCGGAGACCCAGGAGCCGTGCACGCGCATCTGGCGGCTCTGCCCCGGCGGCACGAAGATCATGTCGCCGCGGCCCAGGAGCTGCTCCGCGCCGTTGGCGTCGAGGACCGTCCGAGAGTCCACCTTGGAGGCCACCTGGAAGGCGATGCGCGTGGGGAAGTTGGCCTTGATGAGGCCGGTCACCACGTCGACGGACGGCCGCTGGGTCGCCACGATCAGATGGATGCCGACCGCGCGGGCGATCTGGGCGAGGCGGATCAGCGAGTTCTGCACCTCGCCGGCCGAGACCATCATGAGGTCGGCCAGCTCGTCGACCACCACCACCCAGTAGGGCAGCCGCTCCTCGGGCGGCACCTCCTTGTTGTAGCCCTCGATGTTGCGCACCGCCTTGGCCTGGAGCTGCTTGTAGCGGGTGTCCATCTTGCCCACGATCCACTTGAGGCGCGCGGAGGCCTCCTTGGCGTCGGTGACCACCGGGGCAAGCAGGTGCGGGATCTTCTCGTACACCCCGAGCTCGAGCCGCTTCGGATCGATCAGGAGGAACCGCACGTCGGCGGGGGTGGCCTTGTAGAGCAGCGAGCAGATCATGGTGTTGAGCCCGACCGACTTGCCGCTGCCCGTCGAGCCCGCGATGAGCAGGTGCGGCATCGCGGCCAGGTCCGCGATCACCGAGTTGCCGGTGGTGTCCTTGCCGAGGGCGAGCGGCAGCCGGGCCTTGTTGGTGACGAACTCCTGGCTCACCAGGATCTCGCGTAGGTACACGGTGGTGGTTTCCGGGTTCGGCACCTCGACCGCCACCGTGCCGCGGCCCGGGATCGGCCCGATGATGCGGACCGCCGCCACCTTCATGGCCAGGGCCAGGTCGTCGGCGAGGTTCACCACCTGGCTCACCTTCACGCCCGAGGCCGGCTCGAACTCGTAGGAGGTGATGACCGGCCCCGGGCTCGCCTGCACGATGTGGCCGTCGACCCCGAAGTCGTGGAGCTTCTTCTTGAGCGTCTGCGCGTTGGCCTCGAGCTCCTCCCGCGTGCGCTGGAGCGAGGAGGCGGGCGGCGCGGTCAGCAGGCCGACCGCGGGCAGCTTGAACGCCTCCGCGCCGCCCTTGCCGAAGTCGAAGGTCTCCTGCCAGGCGAGGCCCTTCTCGGCGAGCCCCGACTTGGCCTTGGGCGGCTCCTTCACGACGAGCCGCGGCGGCAGCTCCGCCTCGACGGCGGCGAGGGCGGCCGGCGCCGCGGCGAGCGCCGGCGCTCCGGCCGGTGAGGAGCCCAGGCGGCCCTTCCGGCCCTCGGTCTGGCGCAGCCGCCCGAAGCGGGCGCGCAGGCCGCGCGAGAGCACGCTGTAGGGGATGCGCGTGACGAACAGCACGCCGAGCGGGATCAGCGCCAGCAGGACGATCCACGTGCCCGCGGTGCCGATCGAGAGCCGGAGGGCCTCGGAGACCGCCCACCCGACCACCCCGCCCTTGTGCACGCGGAACTCGGTCAGCGTGTCCGAGGCGCGGGCCAGGATGCCGGTCGCGCTGACCAGCAGGATCGCGAGCCCTGCGCCGGCCTGCCAGCCGTGCGCCATGCGGGGGCGCACGAAGGCGGAGACGCCGTAGAGGGTGAGGAGCACCGGGAAGAGGTAGCCCGCGTAGCCGAAGGCGTGGAACGACCCCCAGCCGAGCCATCCCCCGACCGGCCCCACCGGGCTCGACTGGTCCAGCGGGTGCAGCGTCGGGTCGTAGGCGTAGAGCGCCACGAAGCCGAAGCCGGCCAGGGCCAGGGCCAGGATGCCCTTGGCCTCCCGCACCCAGCGGCCGGGCTCGCCCTTGGCTTTGCGCGGGCCTCGCCGCTTCGCGGCGTCGCGGCGCGCCTCGCGCGGGCCGTGGCCGTTCGAGCCGGGCGTCTTCTCCGGCAGCACCTTTTCGATCGTCGCCTTCTCCGCCATCACACCTCCAGGATCACGGGCAGCACCACGGGCTTGCGCTGGAAGCGCTGGTTGACGAAGCGTCGCACCGCGCTCCGGACGGTGGCCCCCACCAGCTCCCGATCGAACACTTCCGGCTCCTGCCGCGAGGCCAGTGCGTCGCGCACCGCGGCCTTCACCTCGTCCATCAGCGCGTCGGCTTCCTTCATGTAGACGAACCCGCGCGAGGCGATCTCGGGTCCCGCCACGATCGAGCCGGTGGTGCGGTCAACGGTGAGCGCGACCACGACCATTCCCGCCTCGGCCAGGAGCTGGCGGTCGCGGAGCACGACGCCGCCCACGTCGCCGACCCCCTTGCCGTCCACCAGCACCGGGCCGGCCGGGTAGGGCCCGAGCACGCGGGTGCCGGCCGCGGTCACCTCGAGCCCGAGCCCGTCCTCGATCAGGAAGATGCGGTCCTTGGGGATGCCGACCCCCTCGGCCAGCCGCGCGTGCTGGAGCAGGTGCCGGTACTCGCCGTGCACGGGCATGAAGTAGCGCGGCCGGGTCAGGGCCAGCATCTCCTTGAGATCCTCCTGGCTCGCGTGGCCGGAGACGTGGACGAAGGCCACGTCCTCCCACAGCACCTCCGCCCCGCGGCGCAGCAGCGCGTTGATCACGCGGCCGAGCACGCGCTCGTTGCCCGGGATCACGCGCGACGAGAAGATCACCAGGTCGCCCGGGCTCGTCTGCACGTACTTGTGGTCGCCCGCCGCGATCAGCGAGATGGCCGAGTTGGGCTCGCCCTGGCTGCCGGTGGAGAGGATCACCTGCCGCTGCGCGGGCAGCTCGGCGAGATCCTCGAGCGGCATCACGAGCCCCTCGGGCACCTGCAGGTAGCCGAGCTCCGCCGCCACCGCCACGTTGGACACCATGCTCCGCCCGAGGAGCGCCACGTGACGATCGCTGCGCGCGGCCAGGTCGAGGACCTGCTGGATGCGGTGGATGTGGGAGGCGAAGGTGGCCACGATGACGCGGCCCGGGGCCGCCGCGAAGCGGCCGGCCAGCGCGCGCCCCACCTCCGTCTCCGAGCCGGTGTGTCCGGGCCGCCCCACGTTGGTCGAGTCCGAGCAGAGCACGAGCACGCCCTGCTCGCCGAGCGCGGCGAAGCGCGAGTAGTCCGGCTGCTGCCGGTCCACCGGCTGACGGTCGAGCTTGAAGTCGCCGGTGTGGACCACGGTGCCGATCGGCGTCTCGATGGCCAGGCCGATGCCGTCGGCGATCGAGTGGGTGACGCGGATCGGCTCGACCGTGAAGCCGCCGATCGTGAGCCGATCTCCCGGGGCGTAGGCGCGCAGGTCGGCCTGCTCCAGTAGCCCGTTCTCGGCGAGTCGGTGGCGCGCGATGGCGAGCGTCAGCGGTGTCCCGTAGACCGGCACCGCGAACTCCCGGAGCAGGTAGGTGAGCGCCCCGACGTGATCCTCGTGGCCGTGGGTCAGCACTACGGCACGGAAGGCTTCGCGGTGCTCCCGCAGATAGGAGAAGTCCGGGATCGCGAAGTCCACGCCAGGCATCTCGTCGTCCGGGAAGAGCAGACCGCAGTCCACCGCCAGGATGTCCGGGCCGGATTCGATCAGCATCATGTTGAGGCCGATCTCGCCCAGACCGCCCAGCGGGATGAGCCGGACGGCGGGCTCCCCGGGAACGTCGATGGGAACGGGCTCTGGTCTGTAAGTGGTGTTCACGACGGCCTTTTCATCCTACCACCGGGCCCCGGCGCGGCCCAAGGAACGGGGAGGCTAGGCCGGCTCGACGGTCTGCGTGGCCAGCCGGGCGAACTCGGCCAGCGAGAGGGTCTCGGCCCGACGGCCGGGATCGATGCCGGCCGATTCGGCCTGGCGTCGGGCGCTCTCGGCCGAGACCGCGAGGCCCGCGGCCAGGGCGTTGGCCAGGCTCTTGCGGCGCTGGCTGAAGGCGGCGCGCACCACCGCCGCGAAGCGGGCCGGGTCGGGCACCGGGACCGGCGGCTCGCGATGCATCCGGAGGTACAGCACCGCCGAGTCCACCTGGGGAGGCGGGCTGAAGGCCCCCGGAGGCACCGAGAAAGCGAGCCGAGCCGCGGCCGCGACCTGGGTCAGCACCGAGAGCGCGCCGTAGGTCTTGCTCCCGGGCGCGGCCGCGACGCGCTCGGCCACCTCCTTCTGGAGCATGAGCGCCATCTCGTCGATGGCCCCTCGACTCTCGACCAGCGCGGCCAGGATCGGCTTGCCCACGCTGTACGGGAGGTTGCCCACGATCAGCACCCGCCCGGCCGGATCGGGCACGAGCGCCCGCAGGCCCGCGTAGTCGAACTGCCGCGCGTCGGCCTGGCGGATCTCGACCGAGCCCGCGCCCGCGAAGCGCTGCTGGAGGGCCGCGGCCAGCGGCGCGTCGATCTCGAGGGCCAGGAGCCGGCCCGCGCGGGCGGCCAGCGCCTCGGTGAGCGCGCCGCGCCCGGGCCCGATCTCGACGACCAGGTCTCGCGCGGTGGGCTCCACCAGCTCGAGGATGCGGTCGACCACCGCGCGGTCCCGCAGGAAATGCTGCCCGAGCGCCCGCGTGCGCCCGCGCGTGGCGGGCCGGTGCGCCGGCGCGCGCGGAGCCGCCGCGCGCGCGTTGCGGCGCGGGCTCACCGGACGCTCGCCTGGCGCCGGCGCAGATCGTCGAGGAGGCTGCGGTAGACCTCGCGCACGCGCGCCTCGGTCTGCTCGCGCGGGCCCGAGTTGTCGATCACGTAGTCGGCGTA
>DATFAJ010000108.1:0-4524 GCA_035254745.1 Candidatus Methylomirabilota bacterium
GAACGTGGAGCCGCGGGTGTAGCCCTTGAACTTGAAGGGCCCCGAGCCGATCGCGTGGGTCTTGAAGTAGTTGGGGTCCTGGTCGAGGTACTTCTTGGGGAAGATGACGTTCCAGGGCGAGGCCAGGTTGGCCAGGAGCGAGGCGGACGGGAACTTCAGCTTGAACACCACCGTGGTGGGGTCGGGCGCGTCGACCTGGGTGATCTCGGTGTAGGCGTTCTTCCGCACGCTGCGCACGCCCTGCGGCGGGAAGATGATCTTGTCGTAGCTGGCCTTGACGTCGGCCGACGTGAGCGGGGAGCCGTCGTGGAACTTCACGTCCGGGTGCAGCTTGAAGGTGTAGGTGAGCCCGTCCGGCGAGATCTTCCACTCGGTGGCGAGGTCGCCGATGATCTTCGGGTAGTGGTAGGGATCGAGCTGCAGCAGGGTGCTGTAGAGCGGGGCCACCAGCTCGATGTTGGCGAACGTGCTCTCCTGGTGGGGGTCGAGGCTCGGCGGGTCGGCGCCGATCACCGCCAGCAGGACGCCGCCGCGGCGGGGAGTGTCCGCGGCCTGGACCGTGCCGGGCCACGCCGCGACCAGCGATCCCAGAAGGAGGGCGAGGGCCAGGAGGGAGACGAAGAGGGGGCGATTTCGCAGGGGAGCAGCGGTCATGGGGTACCTCCCGCGGATGCTCGGACGGAGTGGGGGCAGGCCGGGACGCAGGCGGAACCCGCCCGCGATGCAGGACGTCGAAGATGATCTCGCCTTCGAGACATACGCGCTTCCCCGGGCCTGGATGGGGCCCGCCGCCCCGGGACGCCGACCAAGGACGACTGAGGTGGCGCCGTCTTGGGGAGGGCCGAAGCGGTCTCGGACGGTCCGCACGCTCGAACACGCGGAACCTACCAGGGGATATGGGGTCTGTCAACCGCCGATCCGGACTAAACGGACGTGCGTTAGGATCCCGGCATGGGGCCGGGGGTGGGACACGGCGGAACGGCCGCACGGGGAACCGCGATCGCGGTGCTCGTGCTGGGGGCGGTCGTCGCGGGCGGCTGCGCGAGCGCAGCGATGCCTGACCGGGTCATGCCGGACGCCCTGCTGGCCGCGATCGACACCGGGACCGCGCCGGTGATCATCGACGTCCGGACAGGCCGCGAGTTCGAGGCCGGCCACGTGCCGGGCGCCATCCACGTGCCCTTCTACACCCTGCTGGTCCGGCAGGACGACGTCCCCGGCCCGCGGGACCGGCCGGTGGTGGTCTACTGCGAGCACGGCCCCCGCGCCGGGGTGGCCCGGCTCGCCCTCCGCCTCGCCGGCTTCACCGACGTGCGCTACCTCGACGGCCACATGGCCGGCTGGAAGCGGCGCGGCCTGCCGGTGGAGCTCAGGTAGGGCGCGCGGCCTCCCGGAATCCGGCGCAGTCGGCGTGCGCGGGCGTCGTGCACACCCGCTCGACGGTCTCGCGGGCCGGCACCTTCACCGGCGCGTCGGGGCGGCGGCAGTAGGCGGAGGTCGGGGACATCCACAGCGTGTCGGCGATCACCGGGATCAGGAAGGGGCACTGGCCCGCCGGGTCTGACATGGCTCGTCCTCCTCGCGGCAGCTAGGGGGCGCCGGGGCGGCGTGCCGCCCGCAGCGCATAGGAGCTCAGCACCTTCATGTAGTTGGAGCGCTCGAACGCGGCCGGCTCGCGGACCGACCGGTAGCTCATGCTGCCCTGCATCTGGCGGATCGACTCGTACTCGTGGGCGGTCATCCAGTCGACGAGCCCCTCTCGCACCGTGCGGAGGTGAGAGATGCCCTCCCGGAGCAGGGCCGAGGTCATCATCGCCACGCGCGCCCCGGCCATCATCGCCTTCAGCACGTCGCGGGCGGTGTGCACCCCGCCGGTGACCGCGAGATCGGGCCGCACGTGGCCGTGGAGGATCGCGACCCAGTGCAGGCGCACCAGCAGCTCGTGCGAGCTCGACAGGGTGAGCTGGGGCACGACCTCGAGGGTCTCCAGGTCGAAGTCCGGCAGGTAGAAGCGGTTGAAGAGCACGAGCCCGTCCGCGCCCGCCCGGTCGAGGCGGCGCGCGAGGTGGGCCGGCGCGCTCCACATGTGACCGAGCTTGACCGCGACCGGGATGCCGACGGTGGCCTTGACCTCCTGCACCAGGTCCACGTGCCGGCGCTCGACCTCGTCGCCGGTCATGTCCGGGTCGGTCGGGATGTAGTAGACGTTCAGCTCCAGCGCGTCGGCGCCCGCCTGCTCGATCTTCCGCGCGTACTCGGTCCAGCCGCCCCGCGAGACGCCGTTGAGGCTGCCGATGACCGGGACGCCGACCGCGGCCTTGGCGCGCCGGATGTGCTCCAGGTACGCGTCGGGGCCGATCTTGTAGCTGGCCACGTCCGGGAAGTAGGTCATCGCCTCCGGGTAGCTCTCGGTCCCGTGCGAGAGGTACCAGTCGAGGTGCGCGCTCTCGACCGAGATCTGCTCCTCGAAGAGCGAATGCAGGACCACCGCCGCCGCTCCCGCGTCCTCCATCCGGCGGATGTTGTCGACCGCCTCGCAGAGTGGGCCCGCCGAGGCCACCAGCGGGCTCGGCAGGGACAGCCCGAGGTAGGACGTCGACAGGTCGATCATGGCGTGTCTCCCACGGGGGGCGGCCCGGACGCCGCGGCCCACTGCTCGTAGAGCCGCCAGCGGGCGAGCACGTCCTCCTGGGCCTCCGCGAGCCGCCGCCGCGCGGCCTCCGGGTCGCTGTGGGCCAGCATGGTGTAGCGGGTCTCGTTGTACGCGTAGGCCTTGAGCGGCAGGCTCGGCGGCTTGGAGTCGAGCTCGAGCGTGGGCCGCCCGTCCCGGGCCAGGGCGGGGTTGAAGCGGAAGAGCGGCCAGTGACCGGAGAGGACTGCGGCCTTCTGCTGGTCCATGCCGTGGCGCAGGTCGTAGCCGTGCGCGATGCAGTGGCTGTAGGCGATGATCAGGGCCGGCCCCGGGTAGGCCTCCGCCTCGCGGAACGCCCGGATCGTCTGGGTGTCGCTGCCGCCCATGGCCACCCGGGCGACGTACACCGACCCGTAGCTCATGGCCATGAGCGCGAGATCCTTCTTGGCCGTCGCCTTGCCGCCCGCGGCGAACTTCGCGACCGCGGCGCGCGGGGTGGCCTTCGACGCCTGGCCCCCGGTGTTCGAGTAGACCTCGGTGTCGAGCACCAGCACGTTGACCTTGCGGCCCGCCGCGAGGACGTGATCGAGGCCCCCGAAGCCGATGTCGTAGGCCCACCCGTCGCCGCCCACGATCCACACGCTCCGCTCGACGAGCGCGTCGGCCACGCTCAGGAGCTCGCGCGCCTCCGGCGAGTCGTGGCGCTGGAGGAGCGTCCGGAGGCGGCCGACCCGCTCGCGCTGCGCCGCGATGCCGGTCTCGGCGGACTGGTCGGCCGCGAGCAGGGCGGGCCCGAGCTCCCCCAGGGTGGGGCCGAGGCGCCGCAGCAGCTCCCGCGCGTACTCCCGCTGCTTGTCGAGGGCGACGCGCATGCCGAAGCCGAACTCGGCGTTGTCCTCGAAGAGCGAGTTGGCCCAGGCCGGCCCCCGCCCGTCGCGATTGACGGTCCACGGGGTGGTGGGCTGGTTGCCTCCGTAGATCGACGAGCAGCCGGTGGCGTTCGCGATGACCGCGCGGTCGCCGAAGAGCTGGCTGAGGAGCTTGAGGTACGGGGTCTCGCCGCAGCCGGCGCACGCGCCCGAGAACTCGAAGAGCGGCTCCAGGAGCTGGACGTCCTTGACCAGGGCCGCGTTGAGCAGGGTCCGGTCGGTCTCGGGCAGCTCGAGGAAGAAGCGCCAGCCCTCCGCTTCCCGCTCGTGGACCGCCGGCCGCGGCGTCATGTCGATGGCCTTGTGGCGCGCCTCGCTCTTGCTCTTGGCCGGGCACACCTCGACGCAGAGAGCGCAGCCGGTACAGTCCTCCGGCGAGACCTGCAGGGTGAACCGGGCGTCGCCGAACTCGCGCCAGCGCGCGGGCGCGGACTTGAAGGCCTCGGGCGCCCCGGCGAGCGCGGCGGGCCCGTAGACCTTCGCGCGGATCACCGCGTGGGGGCAGACCAGCACGCACTTGCCGCACTGGATACAGAGGGCCTCGTCCCACACCGGGATCTCGGCCGCGATGCCCCGCTTCTCCCAGCGGGTCGTCCCGCTCGGGTAGGTGCCGTCGGCCGGCAGCGCGCTGACCGGCAGGGCGTCGCCCTCGCCCGCGATCATCCGCGCGGTGACGCGCTGGACGAACTCGGGCGCCCCCGCGGGCACCGCGGGCCGCAGGTCGGCCACCGCGGTCACCCGCGAGGGAACCGTCACCTCGACGAGGTGGGCGAGCGTGGCGTCCACCGCCTCCCAGTTCCGTCGCACCACCGTCTCGCCGCGACGGCCGTAGGTCTTCTCGATCGCGCGCTTGATCGCGACGATCGCCTCGTCGCGGGGCAGGACCCCGCTGATCGCGAAGAAGCACGTCTGCATGACGGTGTTGACGCGCCCGCCCATGCCCGCCTCGCGCGCGACCCGGTC
>DATFAJ010000109.1:0-2012 GCA_035254745.1 Candidatus Methylomirabilota bacterium
CCCGGGTCTCGCCCGACTGCGCGGTCGAGGCGGCCCAGCCCTGCGCGCCCGGGTGGGAGCCGGCGTAGCGCCACGAGGCGGTGTCGTATTCGCCCACGAAGCCGTTCAGCGGCCATTCCGGTATGCCCCCGGCGTAATCGCGGAGGCCCGAGAACACGCCGGCCAGGTCCTCGGTGTCCTTGAAGTCGTCGCCGACCAGGGTGGCCGCGTTGGTGTAGTGCGTCACCCACTCCCGGAAGAAGGGCTCGCGGTTCCACCGGGGGCTCTCGAGCACGTAGCGGACCAGGCCGCCCAGGAAGGCCAGGTCGCTCCCGGCGCGGATGGGTGCGTAGAGGTCCGCCACCGCGCTCGTGCGGGTGAAGCGAGGATCGACGTGGATCAGCTTGGCCCCGTTGGCCTTCGCGACCATCGGCCAGCGGAAGGCCACCGGGTGGTTCTCGGCCATGTTCGAGCCCATCACCACGACGCAGTCCGACTCCGCCATGCTGCGCGGGTACATCGTGGCCGCGCCCCGTCCGAGCCGAGTCCCCAGACCGGGGACGCTGGAGCTGTGTCAGATACGGGCCTGATTCTCGACCGCGACGATGCCGAGCCCTCGCATCAGCTTCTGCTGGATGTGGTTCCACTCGTTGTCGAGGGTGGCGCCGCCCAGGGAAAAGATCGCGGGGGTCATGTTGACGAGCCTGCCGTCCGGAAGCCGCTCGATGAACGTCTCGTCCCGGGTCTTCTTGACCAGCTGGGCCACCCGGTCCATCGCCCGGTCGAGGTCCCACTCCTCCCAGTCGGCGGCACCGGGCGCGCGATGGAGCACCTTGATCGGCCGGTTCGGATTGACGTGGAGCTGGAAGATGGCGGCGCCCTTCGGGCACAGCGTCCCTTCGCTGTGCGGGCTCCGCGGGTCGCCCTCGATGTTGACGATCTTGCCGCCCACCGTGTGGACGAGGGTGCCGCAGCCCACCGAGCAATACGGGCACACGCTCGGCGTGACCACGGCGGAGCGGATCCGGAGTGACTGGGCCCGCGCCACCGTGGGCCGGAGGTCGGTGCCGATCGCGGCGAGGCTGCCGAGGGCGGTGCCGGTGCCGGCCAACGCGCCCACGCGCAGGAAGTCGCGGCGGGTCAAGCGCGCCTTATCGTTCATCCGAAGCGGGAGGGACCGCAACCGACGTGCCACGCGGCGCGGAGGGACACAAGTGGGCCCCGGCACGGAAATGCCGGTCGAGCGAGCCGGGACGATTGGAGCTTGGAGGGGCCTTCTCTACCCGGTCAGTTCTTCCAGGGTGGGTCGATCGGCACCGACCGGCCGCCCGACGGCTCTAGCGAGGCGGTGGTGGCGGCGGGGGCGGACCCGGCGGAGGCGGCGGAGTGCCGGACGGGACGGCGGCGGGCGGCGGCGGAGGCGGCGGGGGCGGCGCCGCGGCGGCCGGCGGCTGGATGCGCGAGCCGCGCGCCATCGGCACCTGATTGCCCTTGGCGTACATGCACTGCGTGTAGGCCATGTCGTACCGACGCTGCACCGACCCGCCGTAGGCCTCGGCACGGCCGGCGCCGATGGCGGTGCCACCGAGCAGGCCGACGCCCGCGCCCGCGGCGGCTCCGATGGCCGGATTTCCGGCGGCGGCCCCGAGCGCCGCGCCGGCCGCCGCGCCCACCAGGGTCCCGACGGCGGCGCCGCCCACCGTGCTCTCGGTCGACGCCTTGCCCGGGGAGGTGCCCGTCTGCTGGGCGGCCCACTGACGGCACACCGCGTCGTCGGTCTGGAACATCTCGAAGCTCTTGCCGGAACCGGGCAGCACCATCACGCTGGGCCCGGTCGGAATGCTGGCGCAGCCGCTCGCGACCAGCGCGACGATCAGGGCGATCGGGACGGCCGCGGGCAGGCCGATCCGGGAGGCGGGCGAGTGGCTCACCGCGGCCGCTCCGGAACCTTCACCCACTCCTCCGGACAGCTAGGGACCGTGGGGTAGTACCCCTTGGCGCTCGAGCAGTAGTACCAGTACGCGGGCGGCGCC
>DATFAJ010000110.1:0-5146 GCA_035254745.1 Candidatus Methylomirabilota bacterium
CTCGGTCGACCCGGCCGCGGCCCGCGCCTGGCTCGGCGAGCAGGGCGGCTCCGAGGCGCGGCAGCTCGGCACGCCCGAGCTTCACCCGCTGCTCACCGCCTACGGCATCCCCGCCATCGACAGCCGGGTGGTCAAGAGCGCCGACGACGCGGCGGCCGCCGCGGAGCGTCTCGGCTTCCCGGTGGCGGTGAAGATCGTCTCGCCCGACATCACCCACAAGACCGAGGTCGGCGGCGTCGCCCTCGGCCTGCACGACGCGGGCGCGGTGCGCGACGCGTCGGCGGCCATGCTGGCGCGCGTCGCGGCGGCGCGGCCGCAGGCGACGATCCGCGGGCTGCTCGTCGAGGCGATGGCCCCGGCCGGCAAGGAGCTGCTGCTGGGCGGCGTGCGCGATTCGCAGTGGGGCCCGGTCCTGATGGTCGGGCTCGGCGGCATCTACGTCGAGGTCATGGGCGACACCACGGTGTGCCTGGCCCCGGTCTCTCCCGACGAGGCGGCGACACTCCTCGACGAGCTCCGCATCGCGCCGCTGCTCCGCGGCATCCGCGGCGAGCGGCCGGTGGATCGCCCCGCGCTCGCCGCCATCATCAGCCGGTTCTCGCAGCTGCTGGTGGATCTCCCCGAGCTGCGGGAGATCGAGATCAACCCCCTGCTGGCGAGCCCGGACGGCGCGATCGCGGTGGACGCGCGCGCCCGGCTCGGCGCCTAGGAGAGCGCGATGGCCGCTCCGCGGAGCTACCGCCGCATCGTGGTCGGACTGGACGGGTCGGCGCACTCGCGCCGGGCCGTGGCCTTCGTCGCGCGGCTCCGTCCCCCGCGCGGCGGCCGGGTGGCGTGCGTGCGCGTGGTCGAGCCGGTGCGGCTGCCGTCGATGCCGCTCGTGCCGGCTCCCATGCGCGCGCAGATCGCGGCCCAGGCGGCCGCGATGGAGCGGAGCCGCCGGGCGGTGGCCCAGCGCCAGGTCGACTGGGCGGCGGCGCGGTTGGCGACCGCGGGCTGGCGCGCGCGCGGTGTCCTGCGAACCGGGCTCCCGCTGCCGGAGCTGCTGGCCGCGGTCCGCGCGGAGCGGGCGGACGTCCTGGTGGTCGGGGCACGCGGCGCGGGTGCGATGACGCACTTCCTGCTGGGGAGCGTCGCGGAGGCGGCGCTCAAGCGCTCGCCCGTCGAGGTGCTGGTGGTCAAGTGAGCGAGGAGGACGACATGCGACCGACCGAGATTCTCTTTCCGACCGACTTCTCCCACGCCTCCGAGGCGGCGGGCCGGATCGCCCGGGCCATGGCCCTCGAGGCCGGGGCCCGCCTGCACGTGCTGCACGTGGTGCCTCCCGTCACCGATCCGTCGACCTTCCGCGAGCAGGTCGCGCGGGCGGCCCAGGGGCTCTCCGAGGGGCTCCGGGTGGAGACCGCGCTGCGGACCGGGCTGGCCGGGCGGGCCATCGTCGACTACGCGCGCGAGAAGGGCATCGGCCTCATCGTGCTCGGCACGCACGGGCGCACGGGTTGGAGCCACGCGATCCTGGGCAGTGTCGCCGAGACCGTGGTGCGGCTCGCACCCTGCCCGGTCCTCACCGTGCCCGCCGGGTCGCTCGAGCCGGCGGTCGCACCCGCGGCGGCCGCGGCGCCGACCCCGCCGCGACCCTGTCTCGTGTGCGGCAAGGCGAGCGACGAGCTGATCTGCGAGCCGTGCCGGGCGCACATTCGCGCGGAGGCGATGGACCAGAAGCGGGAGGCGGAGCGCCCCGGGCGCCGGGGCATGCCGGTATGACCGAGGCCGAGAGAGGAGGACGCCCCATGCGGGTCGACGAGCTCATGACGAGGAACCCCATCACGGTCAAGCCGGGGACCGGGGTGCTCGAGGCGCGCCACATGATGGTGGAGAAGCAGATCCGGCACCTGCTGGTCGTCGGCTCCGACGGCCTGCTGGCCGGGATCGTGACCGACCGCGACATCCGGCTCAACCTGCCCTCGCAGGCCACGAGCCTCTCGGTGTGGGAGGTCAATCACCTCCTGACCAAGCTCACGGTGGGCGAGGTCATGACCAAGACCGTGATCACGGTCGGGCCCGAGCGCGACGCGCGGGCCGCGGCCACCCTCATGCTCGACCACAAGATCGGCGCGCTGCCGGTGACCGACGGCGGCAAGCTGATCGGGATCGTCACCGAGACCGACATCCTGCGCGGCTTCGTGTGGCTCACCGGCGGGGCGACCTCCGCGCACCCGGAGCCGCCCCGCCGCGCCTGATCGTCGACCGAGCGCGGGTGGCAGGCGGCCCGGTGCCGTGGCAGACTGGCGCCGGGAGGTATCATCCATGTCCACGCCCCGCCCCGCTCCGTCGAGCCGGCCGCCCGGCTGGCAGCAAGAGCACGCCCGCCGTTACCTCGCCACCGGTGGCCGTGACGGTCACATCTGGGAGGGCGTGACGACCCTCCTGCTGACCACGACCGGTCGGCGCTCGGGCCAGTCGCGCACCACCCCGCTCATCTACGGACGCGACGGCGAGCGTTACGTGGTGGTGGCCTCCCGCGGCGGCGCCCCGGCGCATCCCGCGTGGTACGACAATCTCGTCGCGCAGCCGGCAGTGCAGGTGCAGGTGATGGCGGATCGCTTCACCGCGCGCGCCCGCACCGCGACCCCGGCCGAGCGGCCGGCGCTCTGGAAGACGATGGCCGCGATCTGGCCGCCCTACGACGACTACCAGGCCCGGACCACGCGCGAGATCCCGGTCGTCGTCCTCGAGCGCGTCGCCGGCGACTCCCGGTGAGCGAGATCTCGCGCCCGGTCGCGCAGGTCGTCAGGCCGGAGCCGGTGGTGGAGGGCGCCGGGGTGCATCTCCGGCGCAGTATCGGCACGCGGCGCCTGGACCATCTCGACCCGTTCCTGCTTCTCGACCACTTCGAGTCGGTCCGCCCCGAGGACTACGAGGCCGGCTTTCCCTACCACCCGCACCGCGGGATCGAGACGGTGACGTTCGTCCGCACCGGGGAGGTGCAGCACCGCGACTCGCTCGGCCACCGCGGCCGCATCGGGCCCGGCGACATCCAGTGGATGACCTCCGGGAGCGGCATCCTCCACGAGGAGATGCCGCAGGTGCGTCCCGAGGGCATCGGGGGACTGCAGCTCTGGCTCAACCTGCCCGCGCGCGAGAAGATGACGCGACCGAAGTACCGCGACCTGACCGCGGGCCACCTGCCCGAGACCGCGCTCGACGGCGGCGCGCGGGCCCGCGTCGTCGCGGGCGACGCGGCGGGCGGGCGGCTCACCGGGCCGGTCGACGGCCTGGCGGTGGCGCCGAAGTTTCTCGACGTGACGCTGCCGGACGGCGCCGCGTTTCGCGAGGCGGTGCCGCGCGGGCACACCGCCTTCGCGTACGTGGACCAGGGTGAGGTGCGCTTCGGCCCGCAGCGGACCGCCGCGCGCGCTCCCGCCCTCGTCGTCTTCGGCGACGGCGATCTCGTCGAGGCGGCCGGCGCACCCGGCGGCGGGCGCTTCCTCCTCGCGGCGGCGCGCCCGCTCGGCGAGCCGATCGCCCGTCACGGGCCGTTCGTCATGAACACCCGCGCCGAGATCGAGGAGGCGCTGCGCGACCTCCGCGACGGCCGCTTCATCCGGCAAGACCCTACTTGAGCTTCAGGTCCTCGCAGGGCGCCGCGTACGGGTAGCCCTGGATCAGGCCCGCGCCCGCCTGCTCGACACGCGGTCCGACCCCCCAGATGAAGCCCTGCTGGAAGATCGGCGCGACCATCGCCTGGTCCGCGATGATCTTCTGGATCTGGTGGAGCACGGCCTCGCGCTTCTTGCGGTCGCCCTCGTTGGTCTGCCGCTGGAAGAGGTCGTCGATCTCCGGCCGGGTGCCGTAGGCGTAGATGCCGCTCTTGGTGAAGAAGGGCTCGATGCGGGCGGCGGCGTTGCCGGCGGCGCCGGTGGCGCCGATGATCAGGCCGTGGAACTTCTTCTCCCGCCAGCCGGAGAAGAAGGTGGCGCGCTCCATCGTGCGGACCGAGCTGCGGATGCCGATCGCCTGCAGGTAGCCGCCGACCGCCTCCGCGAGCGAGGTGTACGGCGGCAGCGGGGTGAGGTCGCCCGCGTCGAAGCCGTTCGGGTACCCGGCCTCGACCATGAGCTCCTTGGCCCGCTTCGGATCATAGGCGGGCGGATCGACGTGCAGGGCGAAGTCGAACTCCGGAGGCACGAAGGCGCCGGCGGGCTTGCCGAGCCCCAGCATCTCGGCCTGGTTGATGGCCGGCCGGTCGATGGCGAGGCTGGCGGCCAGGCGCACCCGCCGGTCGTGCCAGGGCGACTTCGGGTCCCACTGGTCCGGGAAATCCAGCCAGTAGATGCCGTAGAGCAGGGGAGCCACCACCCGGATTCCGGGTGAGCGCTTCAGGTCCTCCGCGACGGCGCCACCGAAGAGATAGGCCGCGTCGACCTCGCCGGTCTTGACGGAGGCGGCGCGCGTGGTCTCGTCCGGGATGGAGCGCATGACCAGACGCTTGACCTGCGGGGCCTTCCGCCAGTAGTCCCCGAAGGCCTCGAGCGTCAGCTCGATGCCCGGCGTGAAGGCGACGAACTTGTAGGGGCCGGCCCCGACGGGGGCCTTCTTGAAGCCGTCTTCCCCCACCTTCTCGATGTACTTCTTCGGCACGATCCAGCCGGCCCCGGTGGCGGAGGTCCCGTAGAACGCCATGAAGTCGGGCCACGGCTCCTTGAGGACGAAGCGCACCCGGTTCGGCGCGAGGATCTGGATCTCCCTCACCTTCTCTTTCAGGAGCTTCGCGGCGCTGCCCTTGTACCGCTCGAACGTGAACTTCACGTCCTCCGCGGTGACCGGGTCGCCGTTGTGGAAGCGCGCGTTCTTCCGGATGACGAACTCGTAGCTCAGGCCGTCCTTGGACGCGGTCCAGGACTCGGCGAGGCTCGGGGTCATGAGGCCCCCGGGCATGGGCTTCACGAGCGCGTCGTGCAGCGCGTAGAGCACCATGAACGGGGTGATGAGCGCTTCCGTCTCGCCGGGATCGAGCCAGCGCGAGACGAGCGTCACGTGCACGCCGATGGCCATCGTGCCGTCCGGGGGGACCGCGACGGCGGGGACCGTGCCGAGCAGGGTGACGAGGACGAGGGTCAGGATCGCACCGAGAACACGCATCGCT
>DATFAJ010000111.1:0-2226 GCA_035254745.1 Candidatus Methylomirabilota bacterium
GGCCCCCGGGCGCGCCCCGCTCGTTCACGCTGCTGATGCCGTCGCTGCTGGCGGTGGCCGCGCTCGCGGGGGCGGCGCTCCTGGTGTGGCGCGGGGTGATCGGCCTGCCCACCGCGGCGGTCGGCGGCGCCGACGTCGCCGCGCGCAACATGGCGGCCCAGGGCCAGCCGCTCGCCACCGACTTCATCGGCGGGTTCCGGCCGCTCTTCGGCAGCATCAGCCTGACCTTCGGGCTGGTCGCGGCCGCGCTCGCGGTGGCCACCTGGCGCCGCCTCCCGCGGCTCGGCCTGGGCGCGATGCTCGCGGGCATGCTCGCCTTCCTCCCGCTCTCCGTCGAGGGGCTCACCCTCTTCGCCAAGAGCCGCTCGGTGCGCGTCATGACCGACGCGGTGCTGCTGCGGGCGGCCCCGGGCGACGTGCTGGCCCACGAGGGCCCGCTCGAGAACAGCGCCTCCGCCCTCCTGCGCCTGGACCGCCGGGTGCAGATCGTCAACGGGCTGCAGTCGAACCTGGCCTTCGGCTCGACCTTCCCCGAGGCGAGAGGCGTCTTCTGGGACGGGCCGGCCCTGGTCCGCGCGTGGCGGGCCGAGCGTCGGGTATTCCTGGTCACCGCGCTCGCCATGGACCGGAGCGTGGTGCGGGAGCTGCCGCCGGAGCAGGTGCACCTCCTCCTCGAGGGCGGCGGCCGGCGGCTCTATTCGAATCGGCCGTGAGGAATCCGGGTGATATCCTGGCGCCGAGGCGGACCGGACATGGCGGCGGACATCGGGCCCCGGAAGCGTTCCATCGTCACGCGGGCGTCGCGCGCATGAGCGCCTCGCCCTACCGGCTCAAGGACGATCCGCACTCGAGCCACTCGGTGATCCTCGCGCGGCTGGGCGAGGGCCGCGGCCGGAAGGCGCTCGACGTGGGCGCGGCCGACGGCTTCCTCGCCGAGCGGCTGACGGGACAGGGGTGGACCGTCACCGCGCTCGAGCGCGATCCCGAGCTGGCCGCGCGCGCCCACGGGCGCTGCAAGCAGGTCGTGGTCGCCGACCTGGAGGCGGCGCCGCCGCTGCTCGACGGGCCGTTCGACGCCATCGTCTACGGCGACGTGCTCGAGCATCTGAGCGACCCGCGGGCCGCGCTCGTGGCCCTGGACCGCACGCTGGCCCCCGGCGGGACGGTCATCGTCTCGGTGCCCAACGTGGCCCATCTCTGGGTGCGGCTCTCGCTCCTGGCCGGCCGCTTCGACTACGCGGATCGCGGCATCCTCGACCGCACCCACCTGCGGTTCTTCACCCGCCGCACCCTGCTGGCCTTTCTCCGCTCGGCCGGGCTCGCGGTCACCGAGTTGCGGGTCACCCCGGTGCCGCTGCCGCTGGTGGTGCCCCCGCGCTGGCACGGCGCCTGGCTGCACGGGCTGCACGCCCTGAGCGCGAGGGCCGCGGGAGCCTGGCCCGGAGGGCTCGCCTATCAGTTCGTCGCGGTGTGCCGCGTGGCGGGAGACCCCTGATGGACGAGCCGACGATGCCGCCTCCGAAGGCGCCTCCCCGGGCGCCGAAGGTCGTCGTGGTCATGCCGGCGTACAACGCCGGCCGCACGCTCCGGATGACGTACGAGGAGCTGCCCAAGGACACCGTCAACCTGGTGATCCTGGTCGACGACGGCTCCACCGACACCACCCTCGAGGTGGCGCGCGACCTGGGGCTCGAGATCTTCGTCCACGACCGCAACTACGGCTACGGGGCCAACCAGAAGACGTGCTACACCGAGGCGCTGCGGGCGGGCGCCGACATCGTGGTGATGGTCCACCCGGACTACCAGTACGATCCCACCCTCGTGCCGCAGATCATCGCGCCCATCGTGCGGGGCGAGGCCGATCTCGTGCTGGGCTCGCGGCTCGCGGGCGGCGGCTCCGCGGTGCAGCAGGGCATGCCGTGGTGGAAGTTCCTCGCCAACCGCTTCCTCACCGGCGTGGAGAACATGGCCTTCGGCCTGAAGCTCTCCGAGTACCACACCGGCTACCGGGCGTTCAGCCGGAGCGTCCTCGAGGACGTGAACTTCCGCATGAACTCCGACGGCTTCGTGTTCGATCAGGAGATCATCGCGCAGGTGGTGTCCATCGGCTTCCGGGTCGCCGAGATCCCGGTCCCGGTGCGCTACTTCCCGGAGGCGTCCTCGGCCAGCTTCGGCGCCTCCTGCGTGTACGGGCTCAAGATCCTCTGGGTGGTGGCCCGCTACCTC
>DATFAJ010000112.1:0-11319 GCA_035254745.1 Candidatus Methylomirabilota bacterium
CCTCTCGACCTCCCTCCAGGTTGTGACAGGGAGACTGCGTGACTGCATACGGCCTGCTTCTCTACCCTTCGCCGTCTGCGCTCCTTCCGGGCCAGCGACGAGTCTGGGTTATGGAGTGGGGCGGAGGAGGATTACTTCGACGGGTTGGTCGGGGGCGATCGTGGTCTGGCCGGGGACAATGGCGAGGCCGTCGGCGGCCACCATGGAGCGGAGCACGCCGGAGCTCTGGGTGCCGGTGAGCCGGGCCCGGTAGCCGCCGTCCGCGGGCGACAGGGTGACGCGGAGGTAGCCGCGGCGGCGATCGCCGTTGCGGATCGACCCGTCCGCGCGCGCGGTCACGGTGGGCCGGCGCAGGCGCGCGTGCCCGGCCATGCGAAGGATGGCGGGGCGCACGAAGAGCTCGAAGGTGACCATCGCGGAGACCGGGTTGCCGGGCAGCGCGAACACTGCGAGCGCCCCCCTGCCGTCCTGCGTGATCGTGGAGAACGCGATCGGCTTCCCGGGCCGCATGTCCACGAGCCAGAGGTGCTGCTCGGCTCCGAGCCTTGCCAGCGCGTCCTTGACGAAGTCGTGCTCGCCGACCGAGACGCCGGCGGAGGAGATCAGGATGTCGCAGCCGAGCCCCCAGCGGAACCGGGCCTCGATGTCCTCGAGGCGGTCACCCGCGATGCCCAGGCTGACCGGCACCGCGCCGGCCTCGGTCACCTGCGCGATCAGGGAGTAGCTGTTCGAGTTCGGGATCTGGCCGGGCCCGATCCGCCCGCCGAGGTCGACGAGCTCGTCGCCGGTCGAGAGGATCCCCACTCGCGGCCGCCGGATCACGCTCACCGGGCTGCACCCGACGGTGGCCAGCAGCCCCACGTCGGCCGCGCTCAGGACCCGGCCCCGGTCGAGGACCCGGTCTCCGCGCCGCATGTCCTCGCCGCGCGGCCGCACGAAGTCCCCCTCGGGAACCGGGCGCGGGACCAGCAGCGTGGGCCCGTCCAGGCTCACGTCCTCCTGGGGAATGATCGAGTCGGCGTCCTCGGGCAGCGGTGCGCCGGTGAAGATGCGGAACGCCTCGCCGGGGCGGATCGGCCGCTCCGCCATGCCGCCCGCGGGCACGCGGCCCGCCACCGCCAGGCGGGCCGGTGCGGCCGGAACGGCCCTCGTGGTGTCGGCGCTGCGGAGCGCGTAACCGTCCATCGACGAGGCCGGCCACGGAGGCATGTCGCGCGGGCTGTCCACGTCCTCGGCGAGCACCCGGTGGAGCGCCGCGGTCAGCGGCACGCGCTCGTCGCCCAGCACGCCGACGCGCGAGAGGATGCGGTCGAGCGCTTCCTCGACGGAGATCACGCCCGACATTCTACCGCGGGGCGCGAGGAGGTCGCCGGGCTACTTGGGCAGGTCGAGGATCGGTCGGTAGCGGGTCAGGAACCAGTTCCGGCTGAGCACGAACAGGGCGAAGAAGCCCAGGGTCACCAGCACCTCGACGGGGCCGATCGGCACCGTGTTGTCGCGCAGCAGCGCGGGGAACACCAGCAGCATCCGCTCGAAGAAGATCGCGATCCAGCCGAGGAACAGGATGACCTTGAAGACCTGGTGCCGCTCCGGCGGGCGCCCGGTGAGCCGCTTGAGCAGGTACGAGAACGGGATCAGCCAGCCGACGATGAAGATCGCCCACGCGATCCCGCCCCACGGCTGGTTGAAGAAGCGGCGGGCGAGGTAGCGGGTCTCGACCGGCATGTTGCCGTACCAGATGACCAGGTACTGCGAGAAGAAGAAGTACATCCAGAAGACCGCGAGGGCGAAGGTCAGCTTGGCCACGTCCTGGATCGCGCTCGGGCTCACGTGGGTGATTCCGCGCTCGTTGGAGCGGATGGTCAGGTAGGTGACGAGGCCGAAGCCGGGGTACATCGACGTGACCACGTAGTAGCCGCCGAAGAGGCCGCTGTACCAGCGCGGGTCGAGCGACATCAAGAGGTCGAAGCCCCAGAGCGACAGCACCACCACGTACAGCACCAGGAGCACCGACGCCAGCCGGTACCGCCGGTCGATCGCGGTCTGGGTGTCCTGCCCCGGCTGGTCCTCGATCAGGATCGCCTTCACGAGCCGCATCGCCACCCAGTAGAGCAGCAGCGACCCCAGGCCGATCCGCAGGGCCATGAACGGCACGTTGAGCCAGACCGCCTTGATCGGGATCGGCTCCGTCACCCACGGGTAGAGCGTGGCCCGCCCCAGGAACAGCACGAGGAACAGGATGAACGAGATGGGCAGGAAGCCCGCGGTGGTGAGCGCGACCCGCTTGATGCTCGGGGACCACCGGCCCTCGGTCACCTGGATCATGCCGGCCACCGCGGGCCCGGTGATCGCCAGGCTCGACCAGAACAGCAGGTTGACCAGGTAGATGCCCCAGACGCGCGCGGGCGCCCCCTGGGCGATGCCGTACAGGAAGGCGACGATCCCGAGGATGGCCAGCAGCACCAGGAACGGGTGCATCGGTCGGGCCGGGCTCGCGGGCGTGGCGGTGATCGTGCTCATTTCTTGGCCAGGGTCCGGACGAAGTTGACCACGTCCCACCGCTCTTCCGGGCTGAGGGCCTCCGCGTACGACGGCATCACCGCGCCCCCCACCGACAGGTAGCTCTGCCAGTAGCCGTCCGTCCGCACCTTGTGCAGATCGGGATTGGTGAGGTCGGCGGGCGGCACGAACTTGGTCGACACCGGGCCGTCGCCGCGCCCCGAGGTCCCGTGGCAGGGCGTGCAGTAGATCGCGAACAGCTCGCTCCCCTTGCGCACCGAGTCCGCGGTGGCCGGGATCGGGTTGCGCCGGGCCGCGGCGGCCTCGCGCTCCGCGGGCGAGTGGTAGAGCTGGCCGCCGTTACGGGGCAGGCTCCCGGTGGGCATCGAGAAGTTGTACTCCCCCGGCATCACCCGCTGCGTGTAGAACATGTTGTGCATCCAGCGGTACCCCACCGCCCCGGCCAGAACCGCCCCGATCCCGCCGACGAGCAGCAGGCAGAGCAGGAAGACCCACTTCATCATCGCCGCACCTCTTCCGCCCCCGCGGTCGACAGCACCGCCTGGACCGCGTCGACCTGGTCGGCCGGGCACGCCACCGCGATGCCGAAGCGGTCCAACGTGAAGCGCGGGTCATAGGTGGGCGACGGGGTGAGCTTCGGCAGCTTGCCGAGGACCAGCGCCGCGAGCGCGGACGCGAGGCCGCCCAGCAGGATCGTCAGCTCGAAGGCGATGATCACGAAGGGCGGGATCGAGGCGGGCGCCTTGCCGCCGGTCACCAGCTCCCACTTGAGGGACGACCAGATCGTGATGAAGAAGCCGGTCGCGGTGCCGGTGAGCGCGCCCACCAGGGTGAACAGGCGCACCGCCGACAGCGGGCGTACCTTCTCGACCTCGTGCTCGATCTCCTCCACCGGCACCGGGGTGTAGACCGTGAGGTCCGAGAACCCCTTGGCCCGGAGATCGCGGATGGCCTGCACGGTGGTGTCGACGTGGGCGAACACG
Organism: Candidatus Methylomirabilota bacterium; assembly: GCA_035254745.1. Classification (GTDB taxonomy): domain Bacteria; phylum Methylomirabilota; class Methylomirabilia; order Rokubacteriales; family CSP1-6; genus CAMLFJ01. The sequence continues at coordinate 3,504 of DATFAJ010000112.1, forward strand.
CCCAGCACGTTCGCGGAGGCCATCAGTGGTGACCTCCGTGGGAGGCGGCGTGCTTGAGCGGATGCGGCAGCACTTCCTTCACCTCCACGATCGACAGCGAGGGCATCACCCGGATGAAGCCCAGGAACAGGATGAAGAACCACGCGAACGACCCCACGATGATCGTGGAGTCGGTGACCGTCGGGTAGTACGTGCCCCAGGTGTACGGGTAGAAGTCGTGGCCCAGGCCCGGCACGATGATGTTGAACCGCTCGAGCCACATCCCGATCAGCACGAAGATCGAGACCACGTAGAGGACCACGGTGTTGACGCGCGCCTTCCGGCTCAGGAGCACGAGCGGCACCAGGCAGTTGCAGAAGTACATGCCCCAGTAGGCCCACGCGTATTCCTTGGTCGCCTTCGCGAACACGCTCGCCCGCTCGAAGTGCTCCCCGCTGTACCAGGCGGTGAACACCTCGCAGATGTAGAAGTAGCTCAGCACCAGGCTCGTGACCAGGGTCAGCTTGGCCATCGCGTCGAGGTGTCGGTCGGTGATGTACGCGTACCAGTCGAACAGGTACCGCATCGGGAGCATCAGCACCAGGACCATGGCGAAGCCCGAGAAGATGGCGCCGTCGACGAAGAACGGGGCGAAGAGCGTGGAATGCCAGCCCGGGACCAGGGCCATCGCGAAGTCGAACGACACCACGCTGTGCACCGAGAGCACCAGCGGGGTGGCCAGCGCGGCCAGCAGGCCGTAGGCGCGACGGTAGTGGCGCCACTGCTGGTCGGAGCCCTCCCAGCCCAGCGCGATCACCGCATAGATCTTCCGCTTCACTCCGGTTGCGCTGTCGCGGAGCGCCGCGACGTCGGGCACGAGGCCCACGATGAAGAAGACCACGCTGATGGTCAGGTAGGTCGAGATCGCGAACACGTCCCACACCAGCGGCGACTTGAAGTTCGGCCAGAGGTAGCGCTGGTTGGGATACGGCATGAGCCAGTAGGCGAACCACATGCGGCCGGCGTGGATCAGGGGGAAGAGCCCCGCGGTCATGACCGCGAAGACCGTCATCGCCTCCGCGCCCCGGTAGATCGCGGTCCGCCATCTCGCCCGGAACAGGTAGAGGACCGCGGAGATCAGCGTCCCCGCGTGGCCGATACCGATCCAGAACACGAAGGTGGTGATGTACATCGCCCACATCTGGGGCGTGCGCTTGCCCGCGGCCCCGATGCCGACCCAGATCTGCCACGCCCAGGCGGCCACCCCGCAGGCCAGGGTGAGCGCGACCAGGCACATCCAGGCGAAGTACCGATCCCCCGGCATGCTGACGGTGCGGATGACGTCGCGGTTGACGTCGGCCCACGTCGCCTGCGTCGCGGCCGCGTTCGGGGCGGGCAGCGTGCTCATGCCTTGTGCCCCCTCTCGCCCTTGTCGCTTCCGCCCGCGGGCTCGGCCCGGACGACCTTCTTGAGGTAGGTGACCGACGGGGTGGTCCCCAGTTCCTCCAGCACGTGGTAGCTCCGGGTGGAGAGCGACAGCCGCGAGACCAGCGCGCCCGCGTCCTTGAGGTTGCCGAAGGTGATGGCCTGCGTGGGGCAGGTCTGCTGACACGCGGTCTGCATGTCCCCGTCCTTCACGGTACGCCCCGCCTCGCGAGCCAGGTCCTTGGCCGCCACCGTCCGCTGCACGCACATGGTGCACTTTTCCATCACGCCCAGCTGCCGCACCGTGACGTCCGGATTGAGCTGCAGGTCGAGCGGCGCCACCCACGTGTAGTTGAACCAGTTGAACTTCCGCACGTGGTACGGGCAGTTGTTGCCGCAATACCGGGTGCCCACGCAGCGGTTGTAGACCTGGCCGTTGAGGCCTTCCTTGGTGTGGTAAGCGGCGTAGACCGGGCACACCGGCTCGCACGGCGCGACTTCGCAATGCTGGCAGAACATGGGCAGGAACATGTTGACCGGCTGGGCCGCGGTGCCTTCCTGCCAGCGCTCCACCCGCATCCAGTGCTGGATGCGGCCGTAGGCCACCTGCGCCTTGCCCACGGTCGGCACGTTGTTCTCGCTCTGGCAGGCCAGCACGCAGGCCTGGCAGCCGGTGCAGCGATCCACGTCCACCGTCATGCCCCAGCGGTACTCGGGGTACTTGACCACCGGGTACATGCTCGGGCGGCTCGCGTGCTCCGGCGCGCGCCCGCGCAGCTCGAGCTCGCGCGCGGACCCGAGGCCGACCCACTGGGCGATCTCGCGCTCATCCTGATCGAACTGAGCCTGCGGAACGGCCAGGGGCCGTCGCCCGCCGGTCTTGGCGAGCGCGACCTTCACCGCGAGGTGCGGCAGGCCGCCCGAGACCGGATCCGCGGCTCCGGGCAGCAGCTCGATCGGGTTCGCCCCCGCATTGAGGTACCCGGCCTGGCTCGTGGTGCCGGTCGCCGCGTTGCCCTGGGTCGCGAACGCGCCCGAGAACTTGTGCCCCTGCCCCATCGCCACCGCGACCGCGCCGGGATGCACGAGGTCGGTCGGATAGGCGGGCAGCTCGATGGATCCGTGCGGGGAGGTCACCTTGACCAGGTCGCCGCGCTTGACCCCCATCTTGTCCGCGGTCTCGGTCGGGATCTCGACCCACGAGTCCCACGCCACCTGGGTGACGCTGTCCGGCACCTCGTGCAGCCAGGGGCGATCCGCCCCGCGCCCGTCGTAGAAGCGGCTCGACGGATAGACGATCAGGGCGTGCGTGCCGTCGCCTTCGAGCTTGGCCGCCGCGGCCTGGACGCGCCCGGCCTCGGGGCGCAGCGCGACCGCGGGCGAGGGAGCCTGACGCCACACGCCGCCCCGGCGAAGCGCCGCCTCCCAGAAATCTCCGAACGGACCGGCGACGCCGTAGTCGCGGGCCACCCGCTGCCACTCGTCCTTGAGATAGTCCTCGAACGTGGGCCACCGGAGCGGCCCCTTGCCCTCCTCGAGCCCGAGCGCCTGCCGGCCGGCCTTGAGGAAGACGTCGCCGGTCGAGAGCGCCACGACCGCCTTGCCCTCGATCTGCACCGGGCCCATCGTGGGCTGCATGAGCCCGAGGACGCCTTCCTCGGACATGTAGTCGCCCCACGTCTCGAGCGGATGCAGGATCGGGAGCACGAGATGCGCCCGCGCGGTGGTCTCGCTCGGCCGGCCCGCCAGCGCCACCACGAGCGGCACCTTGGCGAGCGCTTCCGCGAAGCCCGACTTGGGCGGCATCGCGTAGACCGGGTTGACGTCCACGAGCAGGAGGACGTCGATCTGCCCACCCGCCATCGCCTGCGTCAGCGCCACCATGTCGGAGTACGGGCTCACCTTGCCGAGCGGCAGGGCGCTGCCGAAGCGCACGCGGCTCCCGACCGCGCCGATGGCGGCGTTGAGCAGGTTGATCGCCACGAGGGTGTCGGTGGCAGTCGAGCCCGTCGACGCCGCGCCGCCGCCGACGACGAGGCCGCCGCGCGACTTGGCGAGGTCCCGCGCCACCTGCTTGATCGTCTCCGCGGGGATCCCGGACGCGGTCGCCGCGCCCTCGACGTCGGCGGCGCGGGTCGCCGCGCGCAGGGTGTTGAGCTCGGCGCCCGATGCGTGCAGGCCCTCGTCGACGATCACCTTCAGCATCGCGAGGGCGAGCAGCCCTTCCGTGCCCGGCGCGTTGCGCAGCCACTGGTCGGCGTTGGCCGCGGTCGCCGACATCCGTGGCTCGACGTGCACGAACGTCCCCTGCTTGCCCTGGTAGAACGCGTGCATCCGCGAGAAGTCCGCGGTGTAGCCCTCGCAGTTGAGCCAGGTCTCGAGGAAGTCGGCGCCGAACGAGACCAGGTAGGTGGCCTCGCCGATCGCGTAGTCCGGGATGGCGTCGCGCCCGAACGCCACCCGGTTGGCGGCGCGGATCGACTCGTAGCCCAGCGGCTCGTACGCGATGCGGGGCCGCGCGCCCACGACCCGGACCCACTCGTCCATGAGACGGCCGAGGCTGCCGGTCTCGAGCCCGCTCACCACCGCGATGCGGCCGCCCTGGCGACCCTTCGCGAGCGCCCCGAGCTTGTCGGCCAGCTGCTTCTGGGCCTCGTCCCACGTGAGCGGCTTGCCGGACGCGAGTGGGCCGCGGAAGCGGTCCGGATGGTACAGGCCCTGCAGGCCGGCGTGGGCCCGGACGCAGAGGGCGCCGGTGTTGGTCGGATGGTCGGGATTGCCCTCGAGCTTGATGACGCGGCCGTCGCGGTTCTTGGCGATGAGCCCGCAGCCCGACGGGCACTCGCGGCAGACGGTGGAGAAGTAGGCCGGGATGCCCGGTACGATGTTGTCGGGCGGGATCACGTACGGGATGAACTGCTCGGCCGACGGCCCGCAGCCCCCGGCGGCCGCAGCGGCGCCCGTGGTGGCCACGACCTTGAAGAACGACCGGCGATCCATCACGCTCATCCACTCCTCCGCCCTACTCGCAATGGCAGGCGACGCAGCCCAGCTGGACGTCTTCGACGAGGCGCGCTGAGGATGAAGACCGGCGGTTTACCGCGTGTATCCGGGCTCCAGCCTTGTGAACCCTATCACGTGGAAAAACCGAGTGTCAATACTACTTCACGACTTCGACCCTACTTGGCCTTCTCCATCGCGCTCCGACAGGCCCGGGCCGCGTCGGCGAGGTCCGCCTCGCCGTGCGCCAGCGAGACGAAGGCGGCTTCGAACTGGGACGCGGCCAGGAAGACGCCGCCCTCCAGCATCGCGTGGAAGTAGCGCGCGTAGCGGGCGGTGTCGGCGCGCTTGGCGGACGCGTAGTCGGTGACCGGGCCGTCGGTGAAGAAGACGGTGAGCATCGAGCCGACCCGGTTGATCGTCACCGGCACGCCCGCCGCGGCCGCCGCCGCAGCCACGTCGCGCTCGACGCGCGCGCCCAGCGCCTCGAGTCGCTCGTAGGTTCCGGGACGCTCGAGCGCGCGCAGCGTGGCGAGCCCGGCCGCCACCGCGAGCGGATTGCCGGAGAGCGTGCCCGCCTGGTAGACCCCGCCGAGCGGCGCCACCCGCTCCATGAGCGCGCGCGGGCCGCCGTAGGCGCCCACCGGCAGGCCGCCGCCGATGATCTTGCCGAGGCACGTGAGATCGGGCCGCACGTCGTAGCGGGCCTGCGCGCCGCCCCACGCCACCCGGAATCCGGTGATCACCTCGTCGAAGATCAGGAGGCTGCCGTGCCGCGTGGCGAGCTCGCGGAGCCCGGGCAGGAAGCCCGGCGCGGGCGGGACCACGCCCATGTTGCCGGCCACCGGCTCCACGATGATCGCGGCGACCTCGCCCGGGTGCGCCTCGAGCTGACGCCGCACCGCCTCCAGATCGTTGAACGGCACCGTGAGGGTGAGCGCGGCCAGCGCCTTCGGCACGCCGAGGCTGTCCGGCACCCCGAAGGTGGCGCCCCCCGAGCCCGCCTTCACGAGCAGGCTGTCGGCGTGCCCGTGGTAGCAGCCGTCGAACTTGATGATGGCGTCGCGGCCGGTGACCCCGCGCGCGAGACGAATGGCGCTCATCGACGCCTCGGTACCCGACGAGACGAGGCGCACCATCTCCATGCTCGGGACCGCGCGGCCGATCAGCTCGGCCATCTCCACCTCGCCCGCGGTGGGCGCACCGTAGCTGGTGCCGCGCCGCACCGCCTCGCTCACCGCCTCCACCACGGGGCCCGCGGCGTGCCCGAGGATGAGCGGGCCCCACGAGCCGAGGAAGTCGACGTAGGAGCGCCCGTCGACGTCGACGAGTCGGGCGCCCTCGGCCCGCTCCACGAAGAACGGGCGGCCGCCCACGCCGCGGAACGCGCGCACCGGGCTGTTGACACCGCCCGGCATCACCCGCTGGGCCTGCTCGAAGAGCGCGTCGGAGCCGGTCATGTCGTCAAGGCCTCTTGAGTTCGGTCGGCACGAAGTCGCGCGCGGCGAGATCCCAGACGAAGGCGGCCGCGTCCACCACCCGGCGCTCGACCACCGAGAGCACCACGTAGACCGCGTCCGGGTAGGTCGGCTCTCCGTCGATCAGCGCGTTCTGGCGATCGGTGGGCGAGAAGTAGGCGCCGGTGTCGATGTGGGAGTGGTAGATGGTCGCGACCCGGTAGCCCTGGCCTTCGCGGCGGCCGATGGCGAGCAGGTCCTTCGGGTCGATGAAGTAGGCGGTCCTCGAGTCGCGCGGATGCCGCCGGGGATCCTTGCCGTGGAGCTCGTCCTGGATGTTGCGGCACGGCATGAGGAGACGGTCGGGCGACGGAGCGTCGCGCACCAGCAGGACTCCGCAGCACTCCGCCGGGTACTCGGCCACCGCCTGCGCTTGAACCCGGGCGAGCTCGTCGGCGGTGAGGATCATCCCGCGGGGGCTGGCTCCGAGGCGAGGGCCGGCGCGCCGCCCGCGAGGGCTGGAATGATCGAGACCTCGTCCCCGTCCTTCAGCGCGGTGTCGAGGCCCTGCAGCGCCTCGATCGCCTCGTTGTTCACGTAGATGTTGACGTGGTGGTGCACCTCGCCCTGGTCGTTGCGCACCAGCCCCTTCAGGGCGCCGAACTGATCCTCGAGCTCGTCGAGGAGCGCCTTGACGTCGGGCGCCTCGACGGCGACGCGGTCGGCGTTCTTGGTGGCACGGCGGAACGGCGTGGGGATGTAGACCTGGACACTCATGGCCGCTCTCCTAGAAGGTGACGCTCAGATAGCGCTCGCCAGTATCGCACAGCACCGTCACCACCACGCGGTCGGCGGGCAGCGTCTCGGCCACCTGGCAGGCGGCCCAGACGTTGGCGCCGGACGAGATGCCCACCAGCAGGCCTTCTTCGCGGGCGAGGCGGCGGGCCATCGCGGTCGCGTCCTCGTCGCGCACCTGCACGATCTCGTCGAGCACGGCGCGATTCAGGATTCCGGGGACGAACGAGGCCCCGATGCCCTGGATCCCGTGGGGCCGGAAGCGGCCGCCGGAGAGCACCGGCGAGCGGGCCGGCTCCACCCCGACCACCCGCACCCCGGGCAGGCGCTCCTTCAGCACCTCGCCGACCCCGGTCACGGTGCCGCCGGTGCCGACCGCGGCCACGAACACGTGCACGCGCTCGTCGGTGGCCTCCAGGATCTCGAGCGCGGTGGTCCGTCGGTGGACCTCGGGGTTGGCCGGGTTCTCGAACTGCATGGGGATGAAGTACTCGGGATGCTCGCGGCAGATCTCCTGCGCCGCGAAGACCGCGCCGGTCATGCCCTCGATCGCGGGGGTCAGGTGGATCTCGGCGCCATAGCGGGTGAGCAGGCGCTGGCGCTCCAGGCTCATGTCGTCGGGCATGGTGAGGATCAGGCGGTAGCCGCGCACCGCGCACACCATCGCGAGGCCGATGCCGGTGTTGCCGCTGGTCGGCTCCACCAGCGTGGCGCCCGGCTTGAGCACCCCGCGTCGCTCCGCGTCCTCCACCATGGCGAGCGCGATCCGATCCTTCACGCTGCCGCCCGGGTTGAGCGACTCCATCTTGGCCAGCACGGTGGCGCCGCCGGGCTTCGGGATCCGGTTCAGCCGCACCAGCGGGGTCGCTCCGATCAGCTCGAGCACCGAGCCCGCCGTCCGGGGACGGGCCGGCGCTGCCGCTCTCTTGGTCGTCATGGCGAGATCCTGTCCGGGACGCGCGGGCGTCGGATGCCGAAGATCAGATGTGGTACATGGGACGGGCGGCGCTGCGCCGCTCGGCGGCGCGCCGGCGCAGGTCCTCGAGCGTCGTGCGATCGACGACCGTGGCCACCGCGCTCTCGATCTCCCGCCACAGCTCGCCGAGCCCGGCCGCGTCCTCGGGCGCGGCGCCGCGCCCGCCGCGCCGCGGCGCGTCCGG
>DATFAJ010000113.1:0-7729 GCA_035254745.1 Candidatus Methylomirabilota bacterium
TGGTCAGGATGTCCGCCACCACCTCGGCCACCTCTTCCTCGTCGTCCACCACCAGGCAGCGCAGCGCCACCGAGGAGTCGGTCGGCGGCGCGGGCGCGGGCGGAGCCTCCCCGACATGGTCGCTCGGCGGGAACATCAGGCGGAAGGTCGTGCCACGCCCCTCCTCGCTCTCGACGGTGATCCGTCCGCTGTGGCGAGCCAGGATACCATACGCCATCGAGAGGCCGAGGCCGGTGCCCTTCGGCCCCTTGGTGGTGAAGAACGGGTCGAAGATCTTCTGGCGGATGGGCTCGGGAATGCCGGTGCCGGTGTCCATCACCTCGACCGCGACCTGCCCGTCCGGCGTACTCGTGCGGAGAGCGAGCCGCCCGCCGTTGGGCATGGCGTCGACCGCGTTGAGGACGAGGTTCGTGAAGGCTTCGCGCAGCTCGGCGGGGTCGCCCGCGATATGGGGCAGGTGCTCGGACAGCTCGGTGACCACCTCGATCTCGACGCCCCGGCGCCGGGCGTCCTGGCGCCACGTCGACTCGGTGGCCTCGAGCACCTGCTGCACGATCTGGTTGAGGTCGACCGCGACCGCGGGCTGGTCCCGCCGGATGCCGGTGAAGTCCTGGAGCCGGCGCACGGTGCGCGCGCCGTCCATCGCGGCCCGCTCGATGACCTTGAGCCACTGGCGGAGCTTCACGTCCTGGACACGCTCGAGCAGGAGCTGGGCTCGGCCCAGGATGGAGGCGAGGACGTTGTTGAAGTCGTGCGCCACCCCGGAGGCCATCTCGCCCAGCGCCCGCAGCTTCTCGGTGCGCACGAGCTGGTCCTGTGCGGCGGCCAGCTCTCCGTAGGCGCGCGTGCGCTCCTCGTAGAGCCGCGCGCTCCGGAGCATCAGGGCCGCGAGCTGGGCGATGTTCGCGAGCAGCCTTTCGTCGGCGTCGGTGAACGCGCGGTCCGGGCTGCGCAGCGAGAGCACGCCGAGCACCCGGTCTCCCGCGGCCATCGGCACGATCAGGCAGTGCGGCATCCCGAGTGCGGCGGCCAGCGGCGTCACCCCCCGCCGGGCGCAGTCGGCCACGTAGTCGGTGGTGCGGAGGGGACGCCCGGTCTCGAACACGGTCCCGGTGAGCCCGGCCTCGTGCCGCGGGTAGAAGTGGGGCTCCTCCTCGTCGCAGCGGCGCCCGTGGCGCACGCGGAGCACCACTCGCAGGCGATCGTGCTCCTCCTCGAGCAGGACCACCGCCATGCTCTGGACCTCGAGGACCCGGGTCACCTGCCGGTACACGGTGTCGAGCAGCCCGCTCTGGTCGAGCTGGCCGGTCACCGCGCGCGACAGCTCGTGCAGGACGGAGAGCTCCTGGACCCGGCGCTGGTTGTCCTGGAAGAGGCGAGCGTTCTGGAGCGCCACGCCGGCCTGGCTCGCGACCGCCTCCATCAGCCGCAGCTCGGCCTCGCTCAGCTCCCGGGCCTGGTGCCACCAGCCGGCCACGAAGCCGCCGATCATCTGCTCCTGGGCCACGATCGGCACGAAGAGCAGCGTGCGGACGGGCGCCGCCCGCCGCAGCGCCTCGGGGATCCGGGCGTCGTTGGCCGCGTCGGTCGAGATCATCGAGCCGCGTCGTCGCGCGGCCTCGCCGAAGAACGCGTCCTCGTCGAGGCGGATGCGCACGTCGCGGAGAGCGCCGAGCGGCCCGGGCGGCACGTGGTAGCCCGCGAACGGGGCCAACCACTCCCGATCGTCCTCGAGGAGCCACACCCCCGCGGTGTCGGCCGCGAGGCCGTGCGTCACGTGCCGCAGGAACTGGCGGGTCAGCTCGTCCAGGTCGAGCGTGGAGGCGAGGGCCTGGCTCACCGACAGGAGGGTCTCGGTCTCCTGCAGCTTCTGCTCGGTCTTCCGGACCAGGTCCGCGTTCTCCATGCCCAGGCCGACCTGGGCCGCCACGCCCTCGACCAGACGCACCTCGGAGTCGGAGAACTCGCGACCGGTCTGCCACCACACCAGGAAGATCGCGCCCACCGGCTCGCCGCGCACGGTGGTGGGCGCGAACAGCACCGAGTGCGGCGGTATCCCCTCGAGCGAATCGGTGTCGAAGCGCGCATCGGCATGGGCGTTCCCGGTCCAGGCGGCCCGTCCCTCCCGCCACACGTGGGTCAGCGCGGGGAAGCGCGAGAGGACGAAGGGGCGCGTGACGAAGCGCTCGACCAGGTCCTTGGGCACGTGGTAGCCGGCCAGGGGAACCAGCGTCTCGCGCTTGCCGTCGAGGGTGTGGATGCTCACCATGTCGGCCCCGAAGGCCTCCCCGACCTCGCGGGCCACCGCCCGCATCACGTTCTGCGGCGAGTCGGGCTGCGAGAGCGCGCGGCCGACCGCGAGCAGCGCGGTGGTCTCGCGCAGCCGCTCCTGCACCTCGGTGTAGAGGCCGGCGTTCGTCAGCGACAGCGCGAGCTGACCCGCGATGGCCATCGCCAGGTCCACCTGCCAGGCCTCGAAGGGGGTCGGGTGATCGGTATGGTCGAGGATCATGACCCCGATGACCTCGTCCTGCCGGATCAGCGGCACCGCGGCGGTGGCCTTGACCCCGAAGGCCTCGAGCCACGACCGCGGCACTAGGTCGCTGGTGGTCGCGTCCGGTATGATCACCGGCCGGCGGGTCTTCACCACCCGGGAATGGAGCGGCGGATCGAGCGGCAGCGTCGAGGCCAGGCGCCGGAACTCCTCCCAGCGCGCCGGGTCCTGGCGGCCGTCGGCGTACTGGGACATGAGCGGCACGACCCGGCCGTCCTCCCAGCGCTGGATCGAGCAGCGATCCACCCGGCAGAGCTGGGCGATCTTCATCGCGACCTGCCGGAGGATCCGCTTGGAGTCGAGCGACGAGTTGAGGATCTCGGCGATCTCGAGGAGGGCGCGGCTCTGCTCGAGACGGCCCCGCGTCTCCCCGTAGAGGCCGGCGTTGCGGATCGCCACGCCCGCCTGGGCCACGAAGCTGTCCAGGATCTGCCGGTCGTCGGGGCCCAGCCGGATCGGGCCGCGCCCGTTCAGGGTGAGCACGCCCAGCAGCGAGTCCTGGACGATGATCGGCACCGCGAGGAGGCTCGGCAGCCCGCGGCTCGCCGCCCACTCCCGGCCCGCGAAGCGGGCGTCCTGCTGCACGTCGGCGATCTCGAGCGGCTCGCGGTGCAGGGCCACCCAGCCGGCCGCGCTCTCGCCGAAGGGCACCTGCTGGTACGGCAGACCGAGGCCGAGGCGGTCGGAGACGGTCCGCACGGTCAGGCTGCGCGCGGCCTCGTCCACCACCCAGAATATCGCCATCGGCACCGCGATCAGCTCCGCGGCCGCCTCGGCGATCGCCTGCAGCACCTCGTCCATGTCGAGGGAGGACGACACGATGTGGGCCAGGCGGGTGAGGCTGCGCAGGCGCGCCGCCCGCACGTCGAGGGCCTCGTAGAGCCGCGCGTTCTCGAGCGCGGCCGCGAGCTGGTTGGCGAAGACCGACAGGTACTCGATCTCGCGCTCGGTGAACCGCTCGCCGGCCGCGCGGTACGCCACCAGCGCGCCCTGGAGGTGCTCCCGCACGAGCGGCACGGCCAGGATCGCGCGACCGCCGACCTCCTCGATCCAGTGGCGAGACTCCGCGCTGAGCTGGATCCGGGGGTCCGCGAGCACGTCGGGGGTCCACACCGGGCTCCGCTCGACGAGGGCTCGGCCCACCACCCCCTCGTTCATCCTGAGGGGCTGGGCGCGCCCGGACAGCGGCCCCGAGAACTGGCCCTGTCCCATCGCGAACCTCATGAACTCGGTCTCGCCGTCCCGGAGCCAGATGGCGAGATCCGGCATCTCCAGCGTCTCGCGCGCGTGGGTCGCCACCAGCTCGAGCACCCGCGCCTCGTCCAGGGTGGAGACGAGCACCCGGCCCAGCTCCGCCACCGCCCGCATGCGCTCGGCCTGCTCGGAGGCCTCGCGGTACAGGCGCGAGTGGTCGATCGCGATCGCGGCCTGTCCGGCGAAGGTCTCGGCCAGCTCCTGCTCGCGCGCGGTGAAGGGCCGGCGCGCGCGGAAAGTGAGCACGCCGATGGGCCGCTCGCCCATCATGAGGGGAACCCCCAGGTAGTGCGTGTACCCGAGCCGCTGGCTGGCGGCCCGGTGGTCGGGGAACACGTCGGAGTCCTCGATCTCGCACATGAGCGCCTGCCCCGTCGAGAGCACTTTCCCGCTCATGCTCTCCCCCGCCCGGATCCGCGGCCGGAGCATCGTCTCGGCCGCGGTGCCGAACAGGCCCGCCACCACCAGGTCGTCGCCGTCGAGGAGCCGGAACCCCGCGTTATCCACCTCGAGCAGGCGGGCCGCTTCCTCGGCGATGGAAGCGAGCAGGGTCTCGGGCGCGACGAGCGCTCCGATCTTCTTGTTGATCTCCAGCAGCGAGGACAGCGAGGCCTTGCGGTCGCGCTCCTGGGCGAACAGGCGCGCATTGTCGAGGGCCACCGCGGCCTGCCCGGCCAGCGCGGTCATGACCGAGATCTCGCTCGCCGACGGGGTGTGGGGCTCCCACCAGTAGGCGGCCATGACGCCGAGCACCTCCCCCTTGCTGAGGAGGGGAACCGAAAGGACCGCGCGATAGCCCTCGCGCTCGACGACCGCGCGGGTGGCCGGGCTGAGCGAGACCGCCGGATCGTGCAGGATGTCGTCGGTCCACACCGGCTCACGCCGCTCGGCCGCGCCCCCGGTGGTGCCCTCGCCCAGGCGCACCTGCAGCGTGTTCAGGAACTCGGGGGAGAGCCCGCGACCGCGCTCGTAGACGAGGAAGCCGCTGGCCCGGTCCAGGCGCGAGACCCCCAGGGCGGGCACCTTGAGCAGCGCCTGGCAGCGATCGACCACCAGATCCAGCACGCGGTCGACCTCGAGGGTGGAGCCCACCACGCCGCTCACCTCGAGGAGGGCCTGGTACTGGGCCGCGTTGCGGGTGGCCTCGTCGAAGAGCCGGGCGTTCTCGAGCGCGACCGCAGCCTGGGTGGCGAAGTCGGTGAGGGTGGAGAGGTCCTCGTCGGTGAACGGCTCCGCGCCCGGCCCGCGGCCGGCGGTCATGACGCCGAGCGCGCGCCCACCCGCCATCAGGGGCGCGGCGAGCAGGCGGCTCGTGAACGGCACGAACTCGGCCATCGCGCTGGGCGAATTCGGATAGTCGTTGACCATCACCCCCCGGCCGCTCAGCATCGTGTCGCCCGACACGCCGGTGCCGGTCTTGAATCGCAGGTCGCGGATCCAGTCCCCGATGTCCGACCACGCACGCGGGCGAAGGGTGTCGCCCTCGAGCATGTACAGGGCCGCGTAGCCGCCGCCGATCAGCCGCTGGGCGGACCGGGCGATCAGGACCAGCAGCTCCTCGGCGTCGAGCTGCTCGGAGATGTGCCGCTCGATGACCCGCTGGGCCTCGAGGCGGCTCAGTCGGGCGGCCGCCATGTCCCGGAGGCGGGCCCGCTCCACCGCGAGCCCCACCTGCTGGGCCACGCTCGAGAGGATCTTCATCTCCTCGTCGGAGAACTCGCGCGTCTCCTGCGAGACCAGGGCCATCACGCCCCAGGTCTGCTGCTCCACCGGGATCGGCATCGCGAGCTGGGTGCGGTGCGCCCGCTCCGCGGCCATCTGCCGCAGCCCCTCCTCGGCCGGGGGGACCGCGTCGAGATGGGTCACCTGGATCTGGTTGGCGAGCACCGCGTCGCCGATACGCGAGCCGTCGAGGGGCCGGACGCGCGAGGTCTCCACGTAGCGCGGGTCGAACCCGCTCCCCGCGACCATGATCAGCTCGCGCGCCGCCATGTTCACCTGGTACACGCTGCCCACGTCCATGCCCGCGAGACCGCGCACCACCTCGAGGGTCTCGCGGGCGGTGGTCTCCAGGTTCGCCCCGCGGCCGATCGTGGTCGCGATCGCGTTCAGCGCCTCCAGCTCGCGGTTGCGGCGCTCGAGCACGACGCGCGGGTTCTCGGGCCGCGGGCCCGCGACCGGCCGCGACCGGCCCGCCGGCGGCAGGAAGGCGAGCACCACCCCGGCCAGCACCACCGCCCCGCCCGCGACGAGCGCGAGGAACTCGTAGAGCAGGCGTCGCTCCGCCCGGCCGAAGTCGCGCACCGACAGGGCCACCCAGAGCGCGCCGTCGGGCGACGACGCGAGCGGCGTCTCCAGGCGTCGCAGGGCCCAGGGCTCGCCGGCCACCGTCAGCGCGCCGGAGCCCGCCGCCGTCGTCCAGCCCGCGGCGGGGAGGTCGGGGCGGCTGGCCACGAGGGCCCGATCCCCGGCCAGGAAGAGCACCGCGGGTCGGGCGGGCAGCCGATCGAGCGACGTGGCGAGGCCGTCCAGGCGCCGACCGGCCACCACGGTGCCGGTCGCGCCGAACGGCGCCCGCTCGGTCGCGCCGCTGATCGGGGCCACGACCAGGAAGTAGGGTCGACCCCCGGCCAGGCGCAGCGTGCTGGTGGGCTCGCGGGAGGGCGGCATCCCGGGCAGGCTCGGCGGCGGCCCGGCCGGCACCTGCACGAGCGGTGCGCCGCGGCCGTCGCGGATCGCGATGAAGTCGGCCAGCCCGTCCTGCGTCACGGCCAGCACCCGCGGCGAGGCGCCGCGGGCGAGGGTCGCCCAGTCCCCCTTCGCGGTGCCCTCGACGACCGCGGGGTCGCGGGCGAGGAGCAGCGTCTCGCGCTCGAGCGCCTGCTGGTAGTCGGCAACGAGCGCGGTCACCGCGTCCACGGTCCGAGCGATCGCGTTCTCCCGGGTGCGGGCAAGCTGGCGCTCCGCGCTGAGGAACCCGAGCCCGGCCAGGATGCCCAGGGGAACCGCCAGCACCAGGAGCGGGACGACGAAGTGGCGAGTGAAGCGTCCCACGCTCCTATTCTCCGGCCGCAGGGCGCCGAAATGAACAGGTTTTTCGGGGGCCTAGAGACCCAGATACGCCTGCTTGATGTGCCCGCTGGCCAGGAGCTCGTCCCGGGGGCCGGAGAGCGTCATCCGCCCGTTCTCGAGCACGTAGCCCCGGTGGGCCAGGTGGAGCGCGCGCAGCACGTTCTGCTCGACCAGGAGAACGGTGATGCCCTGCGCGTTGATGCGGACCAGGTCCTCGAAGATCGCCTTCACCAGGACCGGAGCCAGCCCGAGGCTCGGCTCGTCCAGCATCAAGAGGCGCGGGCGCGCCATCAGGCCCCGCCCGATCGCGCACATCTGCTGCTCGCCTCCCGAGAGCGTGCCCGCGAGCTGCTCTCTCCGCTCCCGGAGACGGGGAAAGAGCTCGAACACCCGCTCGAGCATCTCGCCGCGCCCCGCGCGGGCCGCGCGCGTGCGGGCGCCCAGCTCGAGGTTCTCCCGGACCGTCATGGTCGGAAAGAGCTGGCGGCCTTCGGGCACGTGCGCGATGCCCCGCGACACGATCTCGGCCGGCGGGAGCCCGTCGAGCCGCTGCCCCTGGAACTCGATCCGGCCCCGACGGAGCGGCAGGAGCCCGGAGACCGCGCGGAGGGTCGTGGTCTTGCCCGCGCCGTTGGCGCCGATCAGCGCCACCGCCTCGCCCTCGCGCACCTCGAGCGAGACGTCGCGGACCGCGGTCAGGTCGCCGTAGCCGACCTCGATGCCGTCAACGCGCAGGAGCGTGGACATACTCCTCGCCGAGGTAGGCCTCGATGACTCGCGGGTGGTTGGCGACGGCGGCGGGCGGCCCCTCCACGATCTTCTCGCCGAAGCTCAGGACCACGATGCGGC
>DATFAJ010000114.1:0-18569 GCA_035254745.1 Candidatus Methylomirabilota bacterium
GGCCCTTCCCGCCGGGCTTCTGCTGCTGGCGGGCCTCGCGCTCCTGGGCACTCTCGGCTGGTGGCGCCGCGCCTCGCCCCGCTCCCGCGGCGGCGCGGTCGCGGTAGCCCTGTCGCTGGTGCTGACCGTCTTCGCGCTCGAGACGGCGGTGCACTCGGTCCACCACCTGGCCGATCCCAAGGCCGGCGCGGACTGCTCGGTGCTGTCGGGATCCCAGGGCCTCGCCTGGGGCGCGGCCGAGCTGGTCGGCACCGACGGACCGCGCCTCGACGTCACCACCGCACCGCCCGTCCCCTCCGAGCACCGCCCGTGGTGGCAAGTCTACCGTCCCAGCCCGGGACGGGCTCCTCCCGCCTGACCTTCCCTCCGCGACCCTCGGTTCAACTCACCATCTGATCGCGCCGCGCGCGCACCCTGTCCGTGCGCGCGGGAGGGGATATCGATGAGCACCAGCCGATTTGCCGTAGTGCTGTGGGCGGCGGGCCTCGTGGCCGTCTGGGCGGGATCCGTGTCGGCGCACGGCCTGATCGGCCAGCGCTTCTTTCCGGCCACCCTGGCGATCGACGACCCGTTCGTGGCCGACGAGCTCTCGCTGCCGACCGTGCTGCACATCCGCAACCGCGGCTCCGACGAGAGCCCCCCGTCCTTGCAGACCGACCTGAGCGGTGAGCTCTCGAAGCGGCTCAGCCCGAACCTCGGCCTCTCGCTCGGCGGCACCTACACCTTCCTCGATCCGATCCCGGGGAAGTCGACCTCGGGCTTCGACAACATGGAGGTCTCGCTGAAGTACGTGTTCTGGAAGAGCGCGGAGCACGAGACGCTGCTCTCGGCGGGCGTCAGCTGGGACGTGGGGGGAACCGGGAGCAAGAAGATCGGCGCGGAGTCCTTCGACACCGTGACGCCGCAGCTCTTCTTCGGCAAGGGCTTCGGCGACCTGCCCGGAGCGCTCGACTGGGTCAAGCCCGCCGCGCTGACCGGCGCCCTCGGGCTCGACCTTCCGACCCGCCGCTTCAACACGACGTACTCCCTCGACGACGACGGCAACGTGCAGATCGAGCGGGCGCTCAACGCCAAGACGTTCAACTGGGGATTCTCGGTCCAGTACAGCCTGCAGTACCTCCAGTCGTTCGTGCAGGACGTCGGACTGCCGCGCCCGTTCAATCGCATGATCCCGGTCGTGGAGTTCGCGATGCAGACCCCGATCGAGGGGCCGCACGCCGGACGCACCACCGGGACGATCAATCCCGGCATCATCTGGTTCGGCCGGTACTTCCAGCTCGGCATCGAGGCGGTGATCCCGATCAACACCATGACCGGCAAGAATGTCGGGGTCCTCGCCCAGATCCACTTCTACCTCGACGACATCGCCCCCAAGATCTTCACGTGGACGCCGTTCCACGGCGTTCTCGGTCCGACCCAAGCACAGTGAGGTCGCGTGTGCTGGCGGGGGTGGTGTTGCTGCTGGCGACGGCAGGGCCGGCCTGGGCTCACGTGTTCCCGGATCACTCCGAGCCGCGGGTCGGCCACGCCCTGGATACGTCGCCCCCCGCGGTACGCGTCTGGTTCGACGGCGCCATCGAGCCGGTGTTCAGCACGCTGCGGGTCGAGGACGCCGGGCGGCGGCGCGTGGACCGCGACGACGCACACGTCGACGCGACCGACCGGACCCTGCTCGAGGTGAGCCTGCCGCCGCTGCCGTCCGGGCGGTACCAGGTGTTCTGGAGCGTGGTGGCCCGGGACGGCCATCGCACCGAAGGCAGCTTCCCGTTCCGGGTGAAGTGATGGCGGAGGCGCTCCCCTGGCTCGTGCGCTGGGCCGGTTTCGTGGCCCTGGCGGGCCTGATCGGCGGCTTCGCGGCCGATCTGCTCGTCCTGCCCGCGCGGACCGCCGAGCTCGACTCCGTGCGCGGGCGGCTTCGCGCGCTTCGTCTCACGAGCGCGCTCGTCTTGCTTCTCGCGGCGGGCGGCGAGCTCCTGCTGCGCGCGGCCACCATGAGCGGCGGAGGGCTCGGCGCCGCGGTCGCGGCCGTTCCCGCGGTGCTGACGCGCACGCATTTCGGCACGATGTGGAGCGCGCGGGCGATCGCCCTGCTCGCGCTGCTCGCGCCGGCGGTGGCCCGGTCGCGCGCGTGGCGGAGCCTGGGCGCCCTGCTCGCGCTCGGGGTCGTGGCGACCGTGACCCTGACCGGCCACGCCGGAGACTGGGGCGACGTCTCGGTCACCGCCGCGCTCGACTGGGCGCACGTCGTCGCGGCGAGCACCTGGGCCGGCGGCCTCTTCGTCCTGGCCGTGCTCGCGCGCCGGGCCGCCCCCCACTGGCCTCCTGCGCTCCTGCCCGCGGTGATGCGCCGCTTCTCGCGCCTCGCCGCGGCCTGCCTCGCCGTCGTGGTGCTGAGCGGGGCCTACCGCGCCGTCATCGAGCTGCCCACGGTGGACGCGCTCTGGCTGACTCCGTACGGCCGCGTCCTCGCCGTGAAGGTCCTCCTGGCCGTGGGTCTCGTCTGCTGCGGGGGCGTCAACCGGTACCTCGTGCTGCCGCGCCTCGGGGCGGGGCGGGCCACCGGTCTCGCGGCGCGGCTGTTCCGTCTCGGGCGCCTCGCGCTGCTCGGGGCGAGACGCGCGTCCCGCCCCGCCGCGGCGCGCCTCGCCGCCTGGCTGCTCCGCGAGATGGTGCTGGCGCTGGCGATCTTCTGGTGCACCGCCATGCTCGTCGAATCCACGCCGGCGCGCCACGCCGGCCACGTCGCGCACGTGACGGGCCCGGAGGAGCCTCGACGGGTCACCATGGCCCAGCTCCACGCGACCGGCGGGATTCCGTCCGGCTGGCTCTTCAGCCCGCCCCCGGGCGACGCGACGCGGGGGCGGGCGATCTTCCTGCGCCTCGGCTGCCCCGCCTGTCACCGGATCGGCGGCGAGTTGCCGGCTCCGTTCGCCGGAATCGGCCCCGACCTCACGGATGCGGGCGAGCACCACCCCGCGGGGTACCTGCTCGAGTCGGTGATCAATCCCAACGCGGTCATCATCGAGGGGCCCGGCTACACCGGCCCCGACGGCCGCTCCATCATGCCGAGCTACGCCGATCGGCTCACCGTCGCCGAGCTCCTCGACCTCGTCGCCTACCTGCGCACCCTCTGAGGGGCGTCAGTCGTTGACCACCGGGTTCCGACGCACCGTCGGCACCCCGATCTTGATGAACGGGTGCGCCTCCGCCGCGTGGCAGGACGTGCACGCCGCCCGCAGCGTCTCGATCCGCTCCTTGAAGAGCGCCGCGTCCTTGGCCTTGATCGCGTCCCTGACCTGCGGGAGGGGGCCCTTCAGCAGAAGGGCCTCGGCGTTCTTGCGATACTGCGGCCGCCGCTCGAGACCGAGCGTGATCGCGTTGTCGAGCTCGTGGGCCATGTGCTCGGCGTAGCCCCAGTTGCCGTCGACGCCGCCCCAGTACATCTCGGTGTAGCGGTAGGCGACCTCGGCCATGGTGGTCTCGAAGCCGCGGAGCTGGCGCTCGATGGCCGCGGTGCGCTTGTCCGGGGCAAGGCGGACGAGCCAGCCGCCCATGTCCATTCCGGGCATGTGCACGTGCGACTGCGCCCGCGCCGCCTCCCAGCCGGCGCCGACGCCGAGGCCCAGCAGGGCAGCGGCGCCCGCGATCGCGAGGAGCGAGCGGACTCGAAGTTCGAATCGGATCATGGCGTCCGTCCTTTCACCGTGAAGGTGATGCGGCTGTCGACGACGTGCCCGTCGACCGAGAGCACGCGGTACCTGACCGTGTAGTGCCCGGGCGCGCGGGTCGTCAGCGAGACCGACAGCCGCCGCGCGTCGTCGGGCGCGACCGCGACGTCGCGCGCGTCCACCTGGGCGCCCGCCTCGCTCCACACCGAGACCGTGCTGTAGGCGGCCTCGAGCCCCTCGTTGAACCAGAGGTCGACCCGCTCCGGCGCCTGACCGAGGATGGCTCGGTGGGGCGGCGAGGACCGGACCAGGTACGCGTGGGCCTCGGCGGGCGAGCCGGCGAGGACGCCCGCGAGGAGCACGGCGGCGGCGAGGCCCAGCCAGGGTCCGCGGCCCACGCGCGCCATCACGTCCGCGGCCCCCGCCCGGTCACGAGGCCGCCACCGTGAACAGCACGGTGCCCTCCGTGACGTGGCCGTCCGCCGCCATCACCTTCCAGCGCGCCTGGTACTCGCCCGGCTCGAGGGCGGGCAGCGGGTAGGCAAGGGTGTCGGGCGACGCGTCCGCCTCCTGGTGGAGCAGCGCGATGCTGCGCTGGCGGGGGCCGACGAGCTGCACCGAGCAGAGCGGCTTCTCCAGGCGGCTGTTGAAGCGCAGGACGAGCCGCTTCGGCGCCGGCCCGGTGCTGCCGTGAGCCGGCGCCGACTCCAGGATGATGGCGTGCGCCTGCGCGGCCGGCGTTGGGCCGGAGCATGCCCAGATGATACCGAGGATCGCCACGATCGTAAGCCGAAGGCGGCGCCCGCTCGGGCGCGCCTCCATCGTGGGGCCGGCACCGGGACCGGCGGTCGGTGTTACTCGGGACCACGACAGGTTGATCAATTCGGTACTCCCCGGTAGAGAGGGTTGGCGCGTGGAAGCCTTCGGGACCCGCGCGCTGGGCGAGGGCCGATCTCGGGATCGGCTAGGCGGTCCGAGCGGGAGGGGCCCGGCCCTGATCGGGCCCGAGCCGGCGGGCGGGCAGCGGTGTGCGACCGGGCTCGGTCGCGTGGCCGGCGGCGGCGAGGATGATCGAGGTCTCCACGACGGCGTCGACGGTGACCGCGGACAGGTGCGTGGAGGCCATCGCGAGGGTGCACGCGTCGGCCCGCTTCGGGTCGAATCCATGGTGGACGGAATGCAGGGCGTTCTCGAACGCGAAGAGCGTCAGCAGCAGAACGAGGCACAGGACCATGGTCCGTCGGGAGAAGCGGCGCAGGAGCAACCCCGCGATCAGGAGGACGCCGGCCGCGATCCACGGCGTCAGGCCCGGGGAGTCGGAGACCGGCGGATCCTCGGGGGTGACGGCGGCGGCGGCCGGCGGGGTCGCGGGTGCCGGCGCCCCGGGCGCGGCGGTCGGCGCGGCAGCCGCCTCCGGGTGGGCCAGGGCCGGGCCAGCGGCCGCCAGCACGACGACCGCGGCGAGCAGCACACCGATCAGCGCGATCGTCCGGGGGGCAGGCATGGCGGGCAGGGTAACGAATCAACGTCCGACGGTCAATTTCGGTTCCCGCTCTCGCGCGTCGACTCGTTGACGGGGCCGGAGTCGCTGTGGGATCATAACGTCCCGCCATGAAAGTCCATTTCACGACGCTCGGCTGCCCGAAGAACCAGGTGGACTCCGAGCTGATGCTGGGCATGCTGACCGAGGCCGGCCACGAGATCGCGGCGGCCCCGGAAGCCGCCGAGTGCCTCGTGGTCAACACCTGCGCCTTCATCGACCGGGCGCGCGAGGAATCGGTCAACACGATCCTCGACCTCGCCCAGCTGAAGACGCGGGGGCGGGCGCGGGCCCTCATCGTCACCGGCTGCCTCACCCAGCGCTACGGGACCCTCATCAGCTCGGAGATCCCGGAGATCAACGCGATCCTGGGCACCTCGGAGCTCCACCGCATCGTGGACCTGGTCAACCAGGCCGACGGCCGCCAGGCGTGGGTGAGCGCGGCGCCCCCCGGCTACCTCTACGACGCGCAGACCCCGCGGCTGCTCACCGGGCGGGTGCCCTACGCCTACGTGAAGATCGCCGAGGGCTGCGACATGGGTTGCACGTTCTGCGCGATCCCGCAGTTCCGCGGCAAGCACCGGAGCCGCGCGCTCGCCGACATCGTGGCGGAGGTGAGCGGGCTCGCCCGCCGGGGCATCCAGGAGGCGATCCTGGTGTCGCAGGACACGCTCGCGTACGGGCGCGACCTGCCCGGCAACGGGGACATCGGCGACCTGCTCCTGGCGCTCTCCGACACCGCGATGCCGTGGATCCGCCCGATGTACCTCCATCCCGCCCACGTGACGGACCGGCTCATCGCGAAGTGGCGGGCCGCCCGGGTGGTGCCCTACCTCGACATGCCGGTGCAGCACGGCGACGACGCGATCCTGCGCGCCATGCGGCGCGGGGTGACCGCGCAGCGCATGAAGGACGTCATCGCGCGGCTGCGCGACGCGCTGCCCGGCGTGACCCTGCGTACCACGGTGCTGGTGGGCTTCCCCGGCGAGACCGAGGCCGCGTTCCAGAACCTGCTCGCCTTCGTCGAGGACGTGGCCTTCGACCGGCTGGGGGCGTTCACCTACTCGGTCGAGGAGGGCACGCCGGCCGCCGACATGGCCGACCAGGTGCCGGCCGAGGTGATGGCGGAGCGGGCGCAGCAGGTCCAGGACCTCCAGGACCGGCTGGCGTGGCCGCGCCAGAAGGCGCTCTTCGGCACGCGGCAGACCGTGCTGGTGGACGGGCCGAGCCCGGATCCGGCGTTCCCCTTCGAGGGCCGCACCGCGGGCCAGGCGCCCGAGATCGACGGCGTGGTGCTGCTGCGCGACGCGCGGCTCACGCCGGGCCGCTTCGCGGACGTCGGCATCGTCGAGGTGGACGGCTACGAGCTCGTCGCGGAATAGGCCGCTCGGCGCCTTCGATCGCCTGGCCTTCGTCGTGGCCAGCGTCTTCGGGGCCGGCTACTCGCCGGTGGCGTCGGGCACGGTCGGCAGCCTCGTCACCGTGGTCGCGATCTGGCTCCTGCCCCTCACGCTGCTCCGGACCGCGGTGGCCCTGGTGGTGGTCACGCTCCTCGGGATCTGGGCGGGCGGCCGCGTGGAGCGCGCGCTCGGCCGCAAGGACCCGGGGGTGATCGTCATCGACGAGGTCGCGGGCATGCTGCTCTCGGTGATCGGGCTCCCGCGGAGCCTCCCGGTCCTGATCACCGCGTTCCTGCTCTTCCGGCTCTTCGACATCTGGAAGCCGTTTCCCGCCCGCGAGAGCCAGGCCCTCACCGGCGGCATGGGCGTGATGGTCGACGATCTGATCGCCGGCCTCTACACCCTGGTCCTCATCATGGGCGCCCGCGCCCTCTTCGGCGTGCCCGCGTGAGGCCCTGGATCGTCACGGTGGGCGCGGCCCAGCTCGGCGCGGCCGACGACCCGGCCGGGCTCCTCGTCGCACGGGCGCTGCAGGCGGACGGGATGCCGGTGGCCTCGCGCCAGGTCGTGGACGAGGACGAGGCCGCGGTCGAGGAGGCCCTGCGGGGCGCGCTCGAGGCCGCCTCGCTCGTGGTGGTGCTGGCCCACCCCGGCGGGTCGAGCGGCGAGGTGGTGCGGCGCGCGCTGTCGCGGCTGACCGGCGCCCGCCTCGTCCTCAACGACAAGCTGCTGGCCCTGCTCGAGGAGGATTTCGCCCGCCGCGGTCAGGCGATGCCGCGCCGGCTCGACCGCCTGGCGCTGCTGCCGCAGGGCGCGGTGCTGTGGCCCGGGGTGGGGGAGCCCGCGTGGATGCTCGAGAGCAAGCGCGCGGCGGTCGCGGTGCTGCCCGCCGGCTCGGCCGGGCTCGCGAGCCTGGTGGACCAGCAGCTGCGCCCGCTCGCCCGCCAGCGCTCCGCCGCGGGCGAGAGCACGGTGGTTCGCACGCTCCACACCACCGGCCTCGCGCCCGCGGACGCCGAGGAGCGGCTCGGCCGATGGCTCGGGGCGGACGGCCCGGTGGCGGTGAGCTGTCTGCCGGTCGACGGCGACGTGTGGGTGCAGCTGCGCGCCCGCGCCGCGGCGCGCTCGGCCGCCGAGGCCGCGCTGGCCCCGGTCGAGCGCGACGTGCGCGAGGCCCTCGGCCTCGACTGCTGGGGGCAGGACGAGGAGACGCTGGAGGTCGTGGTCGGCCGCCTGCTCCTCGAGCGGCGGCTCACCGTCTCGATGGCCGAGTCCTGCACCGGCGGCCTCGTCGGGCACCGGCTCACCAACATCGCCGGCTCCTCCCGCTACGTCGAGCGCGGCGTGGTCGTGTACTCGAATCAGGCCAAGGAGCAGCTCCTGGGCGTGCCGGAGGAGATGCTGCGCGCCCACGGCGCGGTCAGCGCGCCGGTGGCCGAGGCGATGGCGGCCGGCATTTGCCGGATCTCGGGCTCGGCCTGCGGGATCGCGGTCACCGGCATCGCGGGGCCCGACGGCGGCACGCCCGCCAAGCCCGTCGGCACCGTCTTCATCGGGGTGGCGGCGCCGGGCCCCGAAGGACCGCGCATCACGGTCCGTCGCTTCCGGTTCCCGGGCGGGCGGGAGGCGGTGAAGTGGCAGTCCTCGCAGGCCGCGCTCGACCTGCTCCGTCGCGCCCTGCTGTCCCGGGCGTGATCCGCGCCTTCGTCGCGATCCTCCTCGACGAGGCGGTTCGCGCGGCCGTCGCCGCCGTGGTCGAGCGGCTGCGACCGCTGGGCGGATCGGTCGCCTGGGTGCCGGCGGCCAACCTGCACCTGACGCTGCAGTTCCTGGGAGAGCAGCCGGAGGAGCGCCTCGCCGCGGCCGAGGCCGCGCTCGACGACGCGGCGGCCCGGAGCGCGCCGATCGAGACCGCGCTGCACGGGATCGGGGCGTTCCCCGGGCTCGAGCGGCCGCGCATCCTCTGGGTCGGGCTGGCCCAGGGCGCGCTCGAGGTCCGGGCGCTGCAGGCGCGGGTGGCGGAGGCCCTCGCCCGGGAAGGGTTCCCGCGCGAGGAGCGCCCGTGGCATCCGCATCTCACCATCGGCCGGGTGCACGACGACCGCCGGTGGCGCCGCGAGGCGGGGCCCGCGCTCCGCCAGGCGCTCGCGCAGGCGGCGGGCACGCGGTTCGGCACCCTGCGAATCTCCGAGGTGGCGCTGATGCGCAGCGATCTCTCGCCGCGGGGGGCGCGCTACACGCTGCGGCGCGCCGCCGTGCTGGGGGCCGCCGGCCCGCCCTGAGGCGGGCGCGGCGCGCTCACTCCGTGGCGTGTCCCAGCTTCCGACGCACCAGGCGGGTGAGCTGGTGGATGTCGAACGGCTTGGAGAGGTTGCGGTCCTCGAGCCCGGCCAGGAATCGCTGATAGCGCGGCTCGCGCGTGTTGCCGGAGACGAAGATCAGGCGCCGGGCCATCCGGGGCTGGGTCCGCTCCAGCTCCTGATAGACCCCGATCCCATCCACGTCCGGCATCCGGAGGTCGGTCAGCACCAGATCGAAGGCGCCGCCGCGTAGCCGCTCGAGCCCGGCCCGGCCGCTGTCCACCGTCTCCACCTGATGGCCCTCGGCGGCGAGGACGTCGGTCAGCCACTGCCCGACCAGCGGGTCGTCGTCGATCACGAGGATCCGGGCGGGCGCCCGCTGCTCCGGGCGTCGTCGCCCGAGGTGCCGCAGCCCCGCGCGCAGCTTGCGGTAGGTGCCCATGACCCGCCAGGAGCGACTCTGGCGGATGTCCCGCAGCGAGCCCTCCGCCCCCTCCGCGGCCGCGCGCAGCGCCGCGATGTCGTCGAGGACCGCGGTGAGGGCGTGGTACTGCCCGATGGCGCCGGCGCGGGCGGGGGAGCGCAGGGGCCGGCGCCGAGCCTCCTCGTAGAGGCCGACGAACTGTCGGGCCATCTGGCGGATGTCGTGATCGCGAGCGATGAACGCGTGGACGCCCTCGGCGATGGCCGGGTCGTACCCGGCGAGCTCGGCGGCCAGCTCGGCGTCGCTGAACCGTCGCGCGTGGGTCCGGCCCGAGAAGTTGCGCTGCCGCAGCAGCTCGAACCGCTCCGGCGTGACGAGTCCGTCGCCCCCGTTGTAGTCGTAGACGACTACGAGGAGCCGGCACGCCATCGCCTCGAGGGCGCTCCGGCCGAGCCCGAAGACCAGGTCGGCGCCGTTGATCTCGTCCTCCACCGCCCAGAGGGCGTTCCGCGCGCCGGCCTCGCGCAGGGTGATGCCGAATCCGCGGCAGACCCGGCGCACCTGGGCCCGCTGCTCGGCCGGCATGTAGTTCGACAGGACGAGCGCCCGTCGCGGGCGCGCGGCCACCGGGGTCCGGGCCTGGAACCGATCCAGGTCGAGGCCGTTCCGGACGATCACCACGTCGCCCTCCGCGACCCGGTGCCGCCGCACCAGGTGGTCGCGCGTCTCCTCGCTCACCGCGACGTAGCGGGTGACGCCGAGCCCGGGCGAGATCGGCTGCTCCTGCCAGGGGAGGACGCCGTGGCAGACGAAGATCATGGGTCGGTCGGGATAGCGGGCGCGGGCGAGCAGCGATTCGTAGCGGTGGTGGGCGTGGACGACGTCGATGTCGTCGGGAGCGCTGCTCAGGTCCCCGGTGACCGCGATGCCGGCCGCGGCCAGCCGCTGCGCGACCGCGCCGAGGCGCGGGCTGAAGCAGGTGACCTCGTGTCCGGTGCGCTGCAGCTCCACCGCCAGCGCGTAGATGAACGTCTCGGTTCCGGCGTAGTGGTTCAGGTCGTAGTTCGTGACGAGGATCTTCATCGCCGGAGTCGTGGGTTCCCGGGAGTGGAGCAACGCGCGTGCCACGCGACGGAGCCGCGCAACCGGCCGCCAAGTCAGCCTCGCGCGCCGCTCGGGACGCCGGGCTCCGTCAGGAAACGTCACGGCGAGGACGGGCAGCGTATCAGAGTGCGGACATTGACAGCACGCGCGCGAACGTCCCACACTGCGGCTCGAGCGAGACGGGCGCCTGCGTTGACTTTGATCAGGGCGCGCCCGTATCATGGGAGAACTTGTTGAACTACCGCGTGTTTCTGTCTACCCCTCGAGCCCGCCAGGGCTCCTTCCACGCCCAGTCGAGGAGATCAGCATGGCTGATGTGAAGACCGACCGCCGCCAGGCCCTGGACCTAGCGATTGCTTCGATCGACCGCCAGTTCGGCAAGGGCGCCATCATGCGTCTGGGCCAGAACGGCGCGTTCGACGAGATCGCCGTCATCCCCACCGGCGCGATGCAGCTCGACGTGGCGCTCGGGATCGGCGGCATCCCGCGCGGCCGCATCACCGAGATCTACGGCCCGGAGTCGTCCGGCAAGACCACGCTGGCGCTCCATATCATCGCGGAGGCCCAGCGCATGGGCGGCACCGCCGCGTTCATCGACGCCGAGCACGCGCTCGATCCGATCTACGCCAAGAACTTGGGCGTCAACACCGACGAGCTCCTGATCTCGCAGCCCGACACCGGCGAGCAGGCGCTCGAGATCGCCGAGACCCTGGTCCGCTCCAACGCGGTCGACGTCATCGTGATCGACTCGGTCGCCGCGCTGGTGCCCCGGGCGGAGCTGGACGGGGACATGGGCGACTCGCTCCCCGGCCTGCAGGCGCGCCTGATGTCGCAGGCCCTGCGCAAGCTGACCGCCGCCATCGCCCGCTCGGGCGGCTCGGTCATCTTCATCAACCAGATCCGGGAGAAGATCGGGGTCATGTTCGGCTCCCCCGAGACCACCACCGGGGGCCGGGCCCTCAAGTTCTACTCCTCGATCCGGCTGGACATCCGCCGGCAGGACACCATCAAGAACGGCACCGAGGCGGTGGGGGTCCGGACCAAGGTCAAAGTCGTGAAGAACAAGCTCTCTCCGCCCTTCCGGGAGGCCGAGTTCGACGTCATTTACGGGGAGGGCATCTCCAAGGAGGGGTCGGTCCTGGACCTGGCCGCGGAGCACAATGTTGTAGAAAAATCCGGCACTTGGTACACCTATAAGAGTGAGCGGATCGGTCAGGGTCGCGAGAACGCCAAGCGGTATCTGAAGGAAAATCCCAAGGTCTTGGTCGACCTCGAGGCCAAAGTCCGCGACGCCCTGGGCCTCAGGCCAGTAGGAGGGGCGGCGCCGGCGCCGGCCCCCGAGAAGGCGACCAAGTAGGAGCGAGCAACGATGGAACTCCAGCAGCTGCTGTCGGAGACGGCGCAGCGCAAGGCCTCGGACCTGCATCTGAAGTCCGGGTCGAAGCCGATCTTGCGGATCCACGGCCATCTCGAGGTGCAGGACGACCTCCCCATGGTCACCCGCGAGTTCATCGACAAGATGGCCGAGAGCCTTCTGGGCGAGCGCCGGGTCAACATGCTGATGGAGGGCCGCGAGATGGACCTGGGCTACATGCTGCCCGGGATCGGTCGCTTCCGCTGCAACCTCTTCCTCGCGATGGGCGAGGTGCGCGGCGTCTTCCGGCACGTGCCCGAGCGCATTCCCGCCTTCCAGGAGCTGCACCTGCCCAAGGTGCTCGAGCGGCTCTCGATGGAGCGCCGCGGGATGATCCTGGTCACCGGCATCACCGGCTCCGGCAAGTCGACCAGCCTCGCGTCCATGATCGACTTCATGAACCGGAGCCGGAACGATCACATCGTCACCATCGAGGACCCGATCGAGTTCGTGCACCAGGACAAGAAGTGCGTGATGAGCCAGCGCGAGATCGGGCACGACTCGATGAACTTCGCCCAGGCCCTGCGCGCCGCCCTCCGTGAAGACCCCGACATCATGCTGGTCGGCGAGCTGCGCGACGTGGAGACCATGGAAGTGGGCCTCCACGCGGCGGAGACCGGTCACTTGGTGCTGTCGACGCTCCACACCCTGAACGCGGCCGAGACCATCAACCGGATGATCTCGATGTTTCCCCCGCACCAGGAGGACCAGATCCGGGGCCAGCTCGCCTCGGTCATCCAGGGCATCGTCTCCCAGCGCCTGGTGGTGCGCGCCGACGGCCGGGGTCGCGTGCCCGCGGTGGAGGTCATGATCGCCACCGGCCTGATCCGCGACTGCATCCGGGAGGCGGACAAGACGCCGCAGATCCCGAGCGTCATCGCGGCGGGCACCGCGCAGTACGGCATGCAGACGTTCGACCAGTCGCTGCTGCAGCTCTATCGCGAGGAGCTGGTCACGTACGAAACCGCCCGCGACGCGGCGACCAACCCGGACGACTTCGACCTCAAGGTCAAGGGCATCTTCTCCACCGGCGAGATGACGTGGGAGCACCCCGGCGGGAGCAACACCGCGTCCACCCACACGCCCCCGGCCCAGCCCAGCAGCCTCAGCGGGGCCGCCGCGCCCGCCGCTCCGGCCGCGCGGAGCCCCTTCGTCAAGCGGGCCTAGGTGCCAGGGCGTCGCGCCCGCCGTCCCGGGGAGCCGCGCCCGCAGCCGACGCTCGATGAGAAGGCCGCCAGACTGGCGGCCTTCGATCTTCTGGCCCGCAAGTCCTGGAGCGGGCGGGAGCTCACCCGACGCCTCCGCCGCCGGGGTGCGCCCACCGACGTGGCCCAGGCGGTCGTGGCCGACCTCACCACCCGCGGGTACGTCGACGACCAGGCCTTCGCGCGCTGGTGGGCCGAGGCACGGGCCCGCGGCCGACGGGTCGGCAGCCGGCGCCTCCGCCAGGAGCTGCTGGCCAAGGGCATCCCCCGCGAGATGG
Source organism: Candidatus Methylomirabilota bacterium (assembly GCA_035254745.1). Lineage (GTDB taxonomy): Bacteria > Methylomirabilota > Methylomirabilia > Rokubacteriales > CSP1-6 > CAMLFJ01. The sequence continues at coordinate 13,334 of DATFAJ010000114.1, forward strand.
CGGAGGCCGCCATCTCGGCCGCGTTCGAGGAAGTGGGCGAGGCCGACCGGGCGCTCGAGGCCGGGCGGCGACGCCTCCCCGGGCTCCTCCGGGGCTCGGGCGGCCGGGCGGCCGCCCGCCTGTCCGACTACCTGCTCCGCCGCGGGTATCCGGCCTCGGCGGTGCGCCAGGCGGTCCGCACCCTCCTGACCGACCGCGCGGACGACCTCCCGGCCGCGGAGGAGGACGACGGCAGCGTATAATATCGCTCCTATGACCGGGAGCGAGATCCGGACGCGATTCCTCGAGTATTTCCGCCGCCGCGGGCACACCGTGGTGCGCTCGTCGCCCCTCGTTCCCGCCCAGGATCCCACGCTCCTGTTCACGAACGCGGGGATGGTGCAGTTCAAGTCGGTGTTCCTGGGGGAGGAGCGCCGCGACTACGTCCGGGCGGCCACCGCCCAGAAGTGCGTCCGGGCGGGGGGCAAGCACAACGACCTCGAGAACGTGGGCCGCACGGCCCGGCACCACACGTTCTTCGAGATGCTGGGCAACTTCTCCTTCGGCGACTACTTCAAGGAAGACGCGATCCGGTTCTGCTGGGAGCTGCTCACCCAGGAGCTGGGGCTGCCCAAGGACCGCCTCAAGGCCACCGTCTTCACCGACGACGACGACGCGTTCGCGCTCTGGAAGTCGGTGGCCGGCCTCGGCGACGACCGCGTTCTCCGCCTGGGCGAGAAGGACAATTTCTGGGCCATGGGCGACACCGGCCCGTGCGGGCCCTGCTCGGAGGTCCACTTCCACCAGGGCGACCACCTCCCCTGCGCCGAGGAGAAGGCGGGGCGGGCCTGCCTGGGCCCGGCCTGCGACTGCGACCGCTGGCTCGAGGTCTGGAACCTGGTGTTCATGCAGTTCAACCGCGACGCGAGCGGGAGGATGACCCCGCTGCCGAAGCCCTCGATCGACACCGGGATGGGGCTCGAGCGGGTGGCCGCGGTGCTCCAGGGCAAGCAGTCGAACTACGACACCGACCTGCTCCGGCCCCTCATCACCCGCGTCGAGGCGCTCTCGGGCAAGAGCTACGGGCGCGACGAGGAGGCCGACGTGTCCATGCGGGTCATCGCCGACCACGCGCGCGCGGCCACCTTCCTGATCACCGACGGGGTGACCCCGTCGAACGAGTGGCGTGGCTACGTGCTGCGGCGGATCATGCGCCGGGCCATGCGCCACGGGCGGATGCTGGGGCTCGAGGCGCCCTTCCTCTGGGACGTGACCGGCAGCGTGGTCGCGGTGATGGGCGACGCGTATCCGGAGATCCGCGACGCGCAGGCCCGGGTGGCCGAGACGGTGCGCCAGGAGGAGGAGCGCTTCGCGGAGACGCTCGATCAGGGCATGACCAGGATCCGCGAGTACGTGGACGCGCACCGGGGCGACGCGCAGCGGGTGGTGGACGGCCGCTTCCTGTTCACCCTCTACGACACCCACGGCTTCCCTTCCGATCTGGCGCAGGAGGTGCTGCAGGACGCGGGCTTCACGGTGACTCCGGAGACCCAGGAGACGTTCGACGCCGAGATGGAGGCGCAGCGGGAGCGGGCCCGCGCCGGGGCCTCGTTCGGCGCCGGCGAGCCGGGCGATCCGGCCGTGGCGATCTACCAGCAGCTCTCGAGCGAGCTCGCGAAGCCCCAGTTCCTGGGCTACGCCTCGCTGGCCGCGCCGGCGCGCGTCCTGGCCCTGGTCGCGAACGGACAGCGACGGCGGGAGGCGCGACAGGGAGAGACCGTCGAGATCATCCTCGACCGGACGCCGGCGTACGCGGAGTCGGGCGGGCAGCAGGGCGACACCGGCCTCATGGTCGGCCGCGAGGGGCAGGGGACGATCCAGGACACGTACTATCGCGGGAGCCAGCTGATCGTGCACCGCGTGGCGGTGACCCAGGGGCATCTGCGCGAGGGCGAGGAGGTGGCGGTGAGCGTGGAGTCGCACCGCCGGCAAGGGCTGCGGCAGCACCACACCGGCACCCATCTGCTGCACTCCGCGCTCCGCCGGGTCCTGGGCCCGCACGTCGCCCAGGCCGGCTCGCTGGTGGCGCCCGACCACCTGCGCTTCGACTTCTCCCACGGCGCGTCGGTCAAGGACGGCGAGCTGGAAGCGGTCGAGAGCCTGGTCAACGAGCAGGTGCAGGCCAACATCGTGGTGAGCCCGGCCGAGATGGACCTGCAGGAGGCGCTCAAGAGCGGCGCGATGGCCCTCTTCGGCGAGAAGTACGGAGACCGGGTGCGGGTCATCCGCATCGGCGACTTCTCGACCGAGCTCTGCGGCGGCACCCATCTCGACGCCACCGGGCAGATCGGGCTGTTCAAGGTGACCGACGAGGGCGCGGTCGCCTCCGGGGTGCGCCGCATCGAGGCGGTCACCGGCGAGCACGCGCTCGCGCACGTGGGTCGCGAGGAGGCGGCGCTGCGCGAGTCGGCCGGCCTGCTCAAGATCCCGCCGCTCGAGCTGCCCCGCCGTCTCGCCGCGCTCCTGGAGGATCAGAAGCGGCTCGAGAAGCAGCTGGCCCAGCTCGAGGGCAAGCTCGCCCGCAGCCAGGCCGGAGACCTCGTCGCGGCTGCGCGGGAGGTGGCCGGCGTCCCGGTGCTGGCGGCCCGCCTGGACGGCCTCGATCCGGACGCACTCCGCTCGGTGGTGGACACCCTGCGCGATCGGCTGCCGTCGGGGGTGATCGTCCTCGGCAGCGCCGTCGACGGCAAGGTGAGCCTCGTGGCCGCGGTGTCGAAGGATCTGATGAAGCGCTTCCCCGCGGGCCGGCTCGTGCAGGAGGTCGCCCGGCTGGTGGGCGGCGGCGGCGGCGGCCGGCCCGACCTGGCCCAGGCCGGCGGCAAGGACGCGTCCAAGCTCGACGAAGCGCTCGCCACGGTGGCCGGCTGGGTGGAGCGGACGGCCCGGGCCTAGCCCGGACGCCGGCGCGGCCGAGGCATGGCGGCGGAGCACCGCGGCTCGATCCTCGTCGTGGACGACGAGCCCAGGATGGCGCAGCTGCTCGCCGAGTACCTGATCGAGCACGGGTACCGGGTCGTGGTGGCCCACAGCGGCGTCGAGGCGCTCACCAAGCTCGACCTCGAGAAGCCGAGCGTGATCCTGCTCGACGTGCGGATGCCGGGCATGGACGGCGTCGAGGTCCTGCGGCGGATCCGCAGCTTCGACCGGCAGGTCGGCATTCTGATGATCAGCGCCAACGACGACGTCGAGCTCGCCAAGCAGACCATCGAGATGGGGGCCTTCGACTACACGATCAAGCCGGTGGACTTCGCCTACCTGAGCCGGGCGGTGGAGCGGATGATGGCCCAGGTGCCGGCGGCCCCGGCGCCGGTCGCGGCGAGCGCGGCGCCGGCGCCCGCGTCGCCCCAGAACCTCCTCTACGACCTGGCGCTCGAGATCTTCCGGACCACCCGGGCCTTTCCGCCGGTGGCCCGCGAGTCGGTGGGCCGCGACCTCGAGCAGGCCGCGCTGACCGCGATGCAGCGTGGGGCCGGCGGCGAGAAGCACGACGTGATCCGGGCGCTCAACCAGATCCGGACCATGCTGCGCTTCGCCAAGGACCTGGGCGACATCGGCGACGACGACCACCGCCGGCTGGAGGCGAGCGTGGCGAAGGCGCGCCGCTCGGTCGGACTGTCGTGACCTCCGCACCGGGGTCGGCCGCGCGCCGGACGGTCCGCACCATGTGCCCGATGAACTGCCATCCCACCCTGTGCGGCATGCTCGTCACCGTCGAGGACGGGCGGCTGCTCGAGGTGGCGGGCGACCCGGACAATCCGGACAGCCGCGGCTTCCTGTGCGTGCGCGGCCACGCCTCGCGCGAAATCATCGGCAACCCGCGGCGGCTGCTCCGACCCCTCGCGCGGGACCGCCGCGACGCGCCCCTGCGCGAGGTCGGCTGGGACGAGGCGCTCGACCGCATCGCCGATCGGATGCGGGCGGTGGGGCGCGAGGCGGTCGGCCTCTGGTCGGGGCACGGCTTCTTCGCGACCAACTACGGGGTGCGCGTCAACTCGGAGCTGCTGCGCCGCTTCGCCAACCTGTGGGGCTGCCAGTGGTGGGCGCCCACCATGATCTGCTGGGGCCTCGGCGGCTTCGGGGTGGGGCTGACCGGGCCGCTCGAGACCAACACCAAGGAGGACCTGGGCGCGCACTCGCGCCTCGTCGTGCTCTGGGGCGCCAACCTGGCGAGCCAGCCGAACACCGCCCGCCATCTCGTCGAGGCGCGGCGCCGCGGCGCGCGCGTCGTCACCATCGACGTGCGCCGCACCGAGGCCGCCGCCCAGTCCGACGAGGTGCTGATCCTGCGCCCCGGCACCGACGCGGCACTCGCTCTCGGCCTCATGCACGTGCTGATCGGCGAGGGGCTCCACGATCGCGAGTTCGTCGCGCGGCACACCGTCGGCTTCGAGGCCCTCGCCGAGCACGTGGCGCGGCACACTCCGGAGTGGGCCGCCTCGGTCACCGGGGTGGACGCGGCCGCGATCGTGTCGCTCGCGCGACGCTACGCCACGAGCCGGCCCGCGATGATCGTGCTCGGCGGGTCCAGCATGCACAAGGGCGCCAACGGCTGGCAGGGCGCGCGCGCGGTCGCCTGCCTCCCCGCGCTCACCGGCAACCTGGGCATCGCGGGCGGCGGCCTCGGGCCGCGGCACGGCAGCAAGGGGCACGGCCACGGCCTGGCCGACATCGCGGCCGCCACGCGACGGCCCGCCGGTCGTTACATTCCGAACCAGATGCCGCGGATCACCGAGGCCCTCGAGGACGGCCGCGTGCGCGCGCTGCTCCTCTTCGGCACCGACATGCTCTCCTCGTTCGCGGACAGCGCGCGGGTCGAGGGCGCGCTCGCCCGGCAGGACCTGATCGTCACCCACGATCTCTTCCTCAACGACACCGCACGCCGCTTCGCGGACGTGGTCCTGCCCGGCACCGCGTGGCTCGAGGAGCTCGGCTGCAAGGCCACCAACACCCATCTCTACCTGATGGAGCCGGCGCTGGCCCCGGCCGGGGCCGCGCGCACCGGCGCGTGGGTGCTGCGCGAGCTCGCGCGGCGGCTCGGGATCGCGGACTTCTACCCGTGGGCGGACGACGCGGGGCCCATCGACGCGATCCTCGATCATCCGGCCACCGGCCACGCCACGGTGGCCGCGCTGCGCGCGGAGGGCGGTATGCGCGCGCTGCGGGTGTCGCACGTCGGCCACCCCGACCTCGCCTTTCC
>DATFAJ010000115.1:0-9494 GCA_035254745.1 Candidatus Methylomirabilota bacterium
AGATCCTCGAGAACGGGCCGGACCGGTTCGCGTCGCACGGTCGCCGTGGACGCAAGGGGCTCCGGTCATTCTCGGTGAGCGGCCGGGTGAAGTCACCCGGCGTGCACCTTGCCCCCGCGGGAATCACCGCGCGGGAGCTGATCGACGAGTACGCGGGCGGGATGCAGGACGGGCACCACTTCTACGCCTACTTGCCCGGCGGGGCGTCCGGCGGGATCCTGCCGGCCCGCCTGGCGGACGTCCCGCTCGATTTCGACACCCTGAACGAGTACGGCTGCTTCATCGGGTCGGCCGCGATCGTGATCCTGTCCGACCGGGATCGCGCCACCACCGCGGCGCGGAACCTGCTCGCCTTCTTCTCCGAGGAGTCCTGTGGCCAGTGCACGCCCTGCCGGGTGGGTACGGCCAAGGCGCTCAAACTCGTGGAGAAGCCGCGCTGGGACCAAGATCTCCTGAAGGAGCTGTCCCAGGCCATGATGGACGCCTCCATCTGCGGGCTCGGCCAGGCCGCCCCCAACCCGGTGCTCTCGGTGATCAAGTACTTCGCGAGCGAGATCGCGTGAGCACGATCGACTTCACGCTCGACGGCCGGGCCGTCGTCGGCCGCCCCGGCGAGCGCATCATCGAGACCGCCCGGCGGTACGGGATCGAGATTCCGCGCCTCTGCTACAAGGAGGGCCTGCGTCCCGACGGCAACTGCCGCGCCTGCGTGGTCGACATCAAGGGGGAGCGCGTGCTCGCGCCCTCCTGCTGTCGCTATCCCACCCCCGGCATGGACGTCGTCACCGACAGCCCGCGCGCGCGCGCGAGCCAGAAGATGGTCCTCGAGCTCCTGCTCTCCGACGTCCCCGAGCGATCCTACACCCTCGACTCCGAGCTCGCCCACTGGGCCCGGGCGCTCGGGGTCGGCAGGCCGCGGTTCGAGCCGAGGCTCCAGCCGCCGGCGGACCTCTCCCACGGCGCGATCGCGGTGAAGCTCGACGCGTGCATCCAGTGCACGCGCTGCGTGCGCGCCTGCCGCGAGGAGCAGGTCAACGACGTGATCGGCTACGCGTTCCGGGGCGAGCAGTCCCGGATCGTCTTCGACCTCGACGATCCGATGGGCGAGTCCACCTGCGTCGCGTGCGGCGAATGCGTCCAGGCCTGCCCCACCGGGGCCCTCATGCCCGCGCGCGACGTCGGGCTGGTCCGCGCCGACAAGACGGTGGACTCGGTGTGCCCCTACTGCGGCGTCGGCTGCCTGCTCACCTACCACGTCAAGGACAACCGGATCCTCCGGGTGGACGGCCGCGGCGGGCCCGCGAACCACAACCGCCTGTGCGTGAAGGGCCGCTACGGCTTCGACTACGTGCAGCACCGGCACCGCCTCACGAAGCCGCTCATCCGCCGGCCGGGGGTGAAGAAGCACAAGGACTTCGTGATCGACCCGGACAGCTGGGCCGAGGTGTTCCGCGAGGCGACCTGGGACGAGGCCCTCGATCTCGCGGCGGGCGGCCTGCGCGACATCCGGAGCATCCACGGCAAGAAGGCGCTCGCCGGCTTCGGATCGGCCAAGGGCACCAACGAGGAGGCCTACCTCTTCCAGAAGCTGGTGCGTACCGGGTTCGGCTCGAACAACGTCGATCATTGCACCCGGCTCTGCCACGCCTCCAGCGTGGCGGCGCTGATGGAGGGCATCAACTCGGGAGCGGTCTCGAACCAGGTGCGCGACGTGATGAAGGCGGAGGTGATCTTCCTCATCGGATCGAACCCGACGGTGAACCACCCGGTGGCGGCGACGTGGATGAAGAACGCGGCCAAGGCGGGGACGAAGCTCATCGTGGCCGACCCCCGCCGCGGCGATCTCGCGCGCTACGCGACGTACGACCTGCAGTTCAACGCCGACACCGACGTCGCGCTCCTGAACGCGATGCTCCACGTCATCGTCGAGGAGGGGCTGGTCGACGAGGCCTTCATCCGCGACCGCACGTCCGGCTACGAGGCGCTCGTCGAGAACGTGAAGACGTTCTCCCCCGAGGTGATGGCCGCGATCTGCGGCGTCGACCCGAGCACCATCCGGGAGGTCGCGCGGCTGTACGCGACCTCGAGGGCCTCGATGATCATGTGGGGCATGGGGATCTCGCAGCACGTGCACGGGACCGACAACGCGCGCTGCCTGATCGCGCTCGCGCTCGCCACCGGGCAGATCGGGAGGCCGGGCACCGGCCTGCACCCGCTGCGGGGCCAGAACAACGTGCAGGGCGCCTCCGACTCGGGGCTCATTCCGATGTTCTATCCCGACTACCAGGGGGTGGCGTCGCGGACCGTGCGGGAGCGCTTCGAGAAGCTCTGGGGGGTGGCCCTCGATCCGCAGCCCGGGCTCACCGTCGTCGAGATCATGCGGGCCGCGAAGAAGCAGGAGATCCGCGGCATGTACATCATGGGCGAGAACCCCGCGATGTCCGACCCCGACGTCGACCACGCCCGGGAGGCGCTCGCCACGCTCGATCACCTCGTGGTACAGGACATCTTCCTCACCGAGACCGCCTACCTCGCCGACGTGGTGCTGCCGGCGACCGCGTGGCCGGAGAAGGTCGGGACCGTGACCAACACCGACCGGATGGTGCAGCTCGGGCGCAAGGCCCTCGAGCCGCCGGGCGAGGCGAAGGAAGACCTCTGGCTCATCGTCGAGATGGCGAAGCGCATGGGGCTGCCGTGGAGCTACGCGCACCCCCGCGAGGTCTTCGACGAGATGCGCCGGTGCATGAGCTCCATCGCGGGCATCACCTGGGAGCGCCTCGAGCGCGAGTCCTCGGTGACGTACCCGTGCGAGAAGGAGGGCGACCCGGGAGATCCCACCGTCTTCGTCACGCGCTTCCCCACCGCCAGCGGCCGCGGCCGGTTCGTGCCCGCGGACCTGATCCGGGCCGCGGAGCGTCCGGACGCCGAGTATCCGATGATCCTCATCACCGGCCGGCAGCTCGAGCACTGGCACACCGGCGCGATGACGCGCCGGGCCGCGGTCCTCGATCACATCGAGCCCGAGCCGGTCGCGTCGCTCCACCCGCTCGAGCTCGACCGGCTCGGGGTCAGGCCGGGCGAGATCGTCACGGTGCAATCCCGCCGCGGCAAGATCTCGCTCTACGCCCGCGCCGACGAGGGCACGCCGGTGGGCGCCCTGTTCATCCCGTTCTGCTACTACGAGGCCGCCGCGAACATGCTCACCAACCCCGCGCTCGATCCGTTCGGCAAGATACCGGAGTTCAAGTACTGCGCGGTGAAGGTGACGAAGGGCGGCCCGACCCCGGTGCACGCGAGCTTCGGCGGCGGCCAGGCGTTCGACGCGCTGGCGATCTAGGCACATCCCCGCGGCATCGCCCGGCCCGCTGTGGTACCCTAGCCGCCGCTCGCTCGATCGTCGGCGGGCCGGACCTAGCCCAACACCCGTTTCCCGAGGAGGAGACCCATGCCGATCAAGGTCGGTGACCGCGTGCCGGACGGCACGCTCACGGAGTTCATCGAGCAGGAGACCCCGGGCTGCACCGTCGGCCCCAACGCGTTCCAGGTGTCGGACCTGACCAAGGGCAAGAAGATCGTGGTCTTCGGCCTGCCGGGCGCCTTCACCCCCACCTGCTCGGCCAAGCACGTGCCGAGCTACGTGGCCAACATCGACAAGCTCAAGAGCAAGGGCGTGGACGAGGTGTGGTGCGTCTCGGTCAACGACGCCTTCGTCATGGGCGCGTGGGCCAAGGACCAGAAGAGCACCGGCAAGGTCCGGATGATGGCCGACGGCAGCGCCGCGCTCACCAAGGCGCTCGGCCTCGAGATGGACCTCACCGCCCGCGGCATGGGGGTGCGCTCCCAGCGCTACTCGATGCTGCTGGACAACGGGGTGGTGAAGGCGCTGAACGTCGAGGCCCCCGGCAAGTTCGAGGTGAGCGACGCCGACACGATGCTGAAGCAGATCAGCTAGCCGGAGCCGAGGGATGGCGGACGTCCAGGACGTCCTGATCGTGGGCGGCGGGGCCGCCGGCTACACCGCCGGCATCTTCGCCGCCCGCGATCGCTGCCGCGCGCTGCTGCTCGAGAAGTTCTCGGCCGGAGGCCAGGTGCTCAACTGCGAGCACATCACCAACTTCCCCGGCTTCCCCCAGGGCGTCGCCGGCTACACCCTGGGCCCGCTCCTCCAAGAGCAGGCGACCGCGGCCGGGCTGCGGGTCGCGATGAACGAGGTCACCGGGGTCCGCCGCGACGGCGATCTCCTCCGGGTCGAGACCGACGGCGGCGCCCACACCACGCGCACCCTGATCGTCGCGAGCGGCTCGCGCTTCACCGCGCTCGGGATCCCCGGCGAGCAGGAGTTCGTGGGGCGCGGCATCTCCCACTGCGCCTCCTGTGACGGCTCGTTCTTCATGCAGAAGCCGGTGATCGTGGTGGGCGGCGGCGACGCGGCGGTGGACGAGGCGCTGCACCTCACCCAGTACGCCTCCTCGGTCACGGTGCTCCACCGCCGCGACGCCCTCCGGGCGTGCGCGAGCCTGCAGGAGCGCGCGCGCAGCGAGCGCAAGCTGTCCTTCCGATGGAACGCCGCCTTGCGAGCCATCGAGGGCGCGGACGGAGTCGAGCGCGTGCAGGTCGAGGACCTGGCCACCGGCAAGACCGCGGTGCTGCCGGCCAGCGGGGTGTTCATCTACGCGGGGCTCACGCCCAACACCGAGTTCCTGGGCGGCCTCGTGCCGCTCGACGCGCGCGGGCAGATCGTGACCGACCTGCGCATGCGCACGCGGGTGCCGGGCGTCCTCGCCGCGGGTGACGTGCGTGCCGAGTCCGCGCGCCAGCTCGTGACCGCGGCGGGCGACGGGGCCACCGCCGCCCTGGCCGCGGTCCAGTATCTGTGCGAGGGCTCCTGGCCGACCTAGTGGGCGACTCGTCGGCCCGGGTGGACGCCGAGTGGGACGCCGGCGACACCAGGCGGGGCAATCCTGGTCTGCTCGCCCTGTTTCGAGAAGCGCAAGCTCGACGAGAGTAGCCTGGTGCCGGGCGCGGCCATCGGCGGCGGCGCCAAGCTCGTCGAGTTTCTCTCCGACGGCAGCCCCTGCGTGAGCTACTGAGGCGTCAGCACCCGGCCGGCCGGCGCCGCGTGGTACCGCGGGCCGTCGACCACCACCTGGCCGTTGACGATCACGTAGGGGATGCCGACCGGGTGCCGGTGTGGATCCGGGAACGTGGCCTCGTCCCGCACGGTGGCCGGATCGAACAGGGCGAGATCCGCGGCCCGTCCGCGCTCCACCAGCCCGCGGTCCTTGAGGCCGAGCTTGGTCGCGGCCATGCCGGTCATCTTGTGGACCGCGGTCTCCCAGGAGAAGAGCCGCTTCTCGCGACAGTAGACGCCGAGCACCCGCGGGAACGTCCCGTAGCTGCGCGGGTGGGGCTTGCCGGGGTGCGGGCCCGGGCCAGCGTGCAGCGACAGCGAGTCCGAGCCCACCATGTTGTGGGCGTAGCCGAGCGCGGTCCCCACGTTCTCCTCGCTCTGGGAGAACACCACCATCGAGACGCCGGCGCGCTCCTCCATCACCAGGTCCATCATGGCCTGGGCCGGCTCCTTGCCGGTGCGCCGGGCCAGCTCCGCGATGTGGATGCCGGCCAGCTCCGGCTTCGAGCACGTCGCGATCATGATCTCGTCCCAGCCCATGCCCCCCGAGCCGGTCCGCCAGCGCTCGCCGTCCACCAGGCAGTCCGCGATCGCGCGCTGCCGCGCCTTCGGATCGGTGAGGCGCTCGAGCAGCTTGGAGATGCCGCCGTCGTGCATCCACGCGGGCAGGAGGTTGTCCATCTTGGTGCTGCCCGCCGGATAGGGATAGACGTCGCCGGTCACGTCCACCCCGCGGGCGCGCGCGCTGTCGATCATGCGCAGGACCCGGTCCATCTTGCCCCAGTTCTCGCGGCCCGAGGCCTTGACGTGGGCGATCTGGACCGGCACCCCGCCCTGCTCGCCGATCCGGATCGCCTCCTCCGCGGCCTGCTCGAGCGTGGCCGCCTCGCCGCGGATGTGGGAGAAGTAGAGGCCGCGCCGCCTCGCCATGCTGCGGGCTAGCCCAACCAGCTCCTCGGTGTTGCCGTAGACGCTGGGAGCGTAGACGAGCCCGGTGGAGAACCCGAAGGCGCCTGCGTCGAGCGCCTCCGCGAGCAGCCGCTCCATGCCCTTCTGCTCGTCGGGGGTGACCGGGCGCGCCGCGGGGCCGACCGCGGCGAGGCGCAGCGCCCCGTGTCCGACGAACTGGACGATGTTCACGGACGGGCCGAGCGAGCGGAGGTGATCGAGGTACTCGCCGAAGGTGTTCCACGTGATCGGGATCTTGCCCCCGATGCCGCCGGCCCACTCCTGCACCAGATCGGCGCGGCCCGGCGCGACGGGCGCGGGCGAGAAGCTGCACATCCCGACGACCTCGGTGGTGACACCCTGGCGCACCTTGGACTCGGCCGACGGGCACTTGTCGTAGACCAGGTCCGAGTGGGAGTGGATGTCGATGAAGCCGGGGGCCACCATCAGGCCCTTGGCGTCGATCACCCGGGCCGCCTCGCCGGCCAGGCCCGGCCCCACCGCCGCGATGCGGTCGCCTTCCACCGCCACGTCGGCGGCGCGCGCGGGCGCACCGCTGCCGTCCACCACCGTGCCGTTCCGGATCAGGAGCGACCAGGCCATGGGCTTACTGGGGGGTCTCGACGATCTTCACCGACTTCATCTTGTCGCCGACCTTGATCTTGTCCACCACCTCCATGCCGGAGGTGACCCGGCCGAAGACGGTGTACTGGCCGTCCAGGAAGTGCGCGGGGGCCAGCGTGATGTAGAACTGGCTGCCCGCCGAGTTGGGGGCCTGGGTGCGGGCCATGGCCACCACCCCGCGGACGTGCTTCTGCTTGTTGAACTCGTCCTTGATGGTGTAGCCGGGGCCGCCGGTGCCGTTGCCCTTGGGGTCGCCGCCCTGCACGACGAAGTTCGGCTCGACCCGGTGGAAGGTGACCCCGTCGTAGAAGCCCTTCTTCGCCAGCGTCACGAAGTTCTCCACCGTCTTGGGCGCGTCGTCCGGGAAGAACTCGATGTGGATCTCGCCGCCCTTCTCCATGGTGATGACCGCGGTCTGTTTCACCTTCTTCCCTCCTCTGGGCGCGTCTGGGGGTGCCGGTTGCGGGGGCTGCTGGGCGCCGACCGGGGTGACCGGGCCGAGCGCGGGGAGCAGAAGCGCGGCGAGCAACGCGACGAGCGCGATGGTGGCCATGCGAGCCTTCACCGATGAGTCCTCCTTGACGTGGGAAACCGGGGTGGACGCATCATTATGCCCCACCGTCGCGCCGGTCCGCCACTCTATCCGTGGTACAGTGGAGGACATGCCGCAGCGCCCCGACATCCGAAATGTGGCCATCATCGCCCACGTCGACCACGGCAAGACCACGCTCGTGGACGCCATGCTCTGGCAGTCCGGCATCTTCCGCGCCAACGAGCACGTGGCCGAGCGGGTGATGGACTCGATCGACCTGGAGCGCGAGAAGGGCATCACGATCATGGCCAAGAACACGGCCATCCACTATCAGGGCGTGAAGATCAACATCGTGGACACCCCCGGCCACGCCGACTTCGGGGGCGAGGTGGAGCGGACCCTGACCCTGGTCGACGGGGTGCTGCTGCTGGTCGACGCGGCGGAGGGACCCCTGCCCCAGACCCGCTTCGTGCTGAAGAAGGCGCTCGAGGCCGGGCTCACCCCGGTGGTGGTCATCAACAAGATCGACCGCCAGGACGCCCGCGCCGCCGAGGTGCTGGACGAGGTCTACGACCTCTTCATCGACCTGGACGCGGCGGTCGAGCAGCTCGAGTTCCCGGTGCTCTACACCGACGCGCGCAAGGGCATCGCCAAGCGGTCGCTCACCGACGAGTCCAAGACCCTGGCCCCGCTCTTCGAGACCCTGCTCGAGACGATCCCGGCGCCCCGGTTCGACGAGGGGCACGGGCTCCAGCTCCGGGCCGCCTCCCTCGACTGGGACGACTACGTCGGCCGGCTGATCATCGGCCGCATCGTCAACGGCAAGGTGCGCCAGTACGACCGGGTCGCGGTGGTCCACCGCGACGGCACCGTCGAGAACGCCAAGATCACCGTGCTCTACGGCTACGAGGGCCTCCGGCGGGTGGAGGTGCCCGAGGCCTCCGCGGGGGACATCGTGGCGGTGGCGGGCATCGAGGCGATGGAGATCGGCGAGACCATCGCGGATCCCGAGAAGCCGATCGCGCTGCCGGTGATGCACATCGACGAGCCCACCGTGGCGATGCTCTTCTCCTCGAACGTCTCGCCGTTCGCGGGCAAGGAGGGCAAGTTCGTCACCTCCACCCAGCTTCGCGAGCGGCTCTGGCGGGAGAAGCGGAGCAACGTGGCCCTGCGGGTGGACGAGACCGACTCGCCCGACACCTTCAAGGTCTCGGGGCGCGGCGAGCTCCAGCTGGCGATCCTCATCGAGATGATGCGCCGCGAGGGCTACGAGATGGAAGTCTCCAAGCCCCAGATCATCACCCACGAGGAGAACGGCAAGACCCTCGAGCCGATGGAGCACCTGGTGGTCGACGTGCCCGACGAGTTCATCGGCGCGGTCACCCAGAAGCTCGGGCCCCGCAAGGGCCAGATGGTCAAGATGGTCAATCACGGCACCGGTCGGGTGCGGCTCGAGTACCGCATTCCGTCGCGCGGCCTGATCGGCTACCGGTCGGAGTTCCTCACCGACACCCGTGGCACCGGGCTGCTGAACCACCTCTTCGACGGGTGGGCCGAGTGGCAGGGCGACATCCCGCACCGGGCCAGCGGCGCGATGGTGGCCGACCGGGCCGGCAAGACCACCGCCTATGCGATCGACCACCTGCAGCCGCGCGGCATCCTCTTCCTGGGCCCCGGCGAGCCGGTCTACGAAGGCCAGGTCGTGGGCGAGAACGCGCGCGACAACGACCTCGACGTCAACATCACCAAGGAGAAGAAGCTCACCAACGTGCGCTCGTCCACCTCGGACGAGGCGGTGCGCCTCACTCCCCCGCACCTGATGAACCTCGAGCAGTCGATCGAGTGGATCCGCGAGGACGAGCTCCTCGAGATCACGCCCAAGTCCCTCCGCCTCCGCAAGAAATCCCTCACCGGCCGCCGCCGCTTCTAGGCTGGGGTCAGGTCTTACATTCCGACATTTTCCCCCCGGGGCGGCAGCCCGTCCGCACGGGCGAGGGCGCGGCTCACCGTCACGTAGTGGCGGCCGATGAAGTCGGCTACCTCCTTCATCGCGTAGCCGTGATCACGAACCGCGATGATCGCGCGGGCGTCACGGTCGGCGCGGCTGGCGACGCCGGTGAAGGCCTCCGCGAGCGGGGGTCTGGAGGCGAAGCGCTGGGCGCGTGGGATCTCGGGGCACTGCACGACGGCGCGGCGGTGCTCGGCCAGGCGTCGCGCCCGCTCCGGGTCGGCGGGTTCGGGATTCGACCTGGAGTGATC
>DATFAJ010000116.1:0-2265 GCA_035254745.1 Candidatus Methylomirabilota bacterium
CGGCGTGGGTGATGTAGCCGATCTCGTCGATCTTGGCGTGAACGATGCCGAAGTCCATGACGGCGGCTACCTGTCGAGCCAGACCTCCTGCATGCGCCCGTAGTTGTAGAGCGCGTTGTGGGGGACGAGGTTCTTCACGTACGGATACTGGGCGAAGTACTCCTTGCGCCACCCGAGCATCGGGCGCGCCACCTCGGCCTCCAGCGTGCGCTGGATGTCGGCCACCATCTTGAGCCGCTTGCCCCGATCCAGCTCCTGCGACTGGGCCTCGATCTGGCGGTCCATCGCCTCGCTGCAGTAGTCGGTGTAGTTGCGCGACGACCCGCACTTGTAGTTCTCGACCAGGTAGGCGTCGGGATCGTCGAAGCCGCCCGCGGTGAGGTTGGCCGCGATCTGGAACTCCCGCCGCGCCAGGGCGGGGAACCACGCGGCGGTGTCGAGCTGCTTGATGGTGGCCTCGACGCCCACCAGCCGGAGCTGGTCCACCGCGTAGGAGGCCAGGTCCACGTAGATGGGCGAGGTGCGGGTGGCCATCTCGAGGCGCAGCGCCTTGCCCGGCCCGTAGCCGGCCTCCGCGAGCAGCCGCTTGGCCTCCGCCTTGTCGCGCGCGGGGTCCCGGTAGCCGGCCAGGTTGCGCAGGTCGGCCTCGCCCAGCCCCCAGAAGCCCATCGGCTTCGGCATGAGCGCGGCGCCGATGACCGCGCCGCCCTGCCGCACGCTCTTGACGTAGGAGCGCCGGTCGAGCGCCAGGTTGACCGCGCGGCGCACCAGCGCGTTGTCGAAGGGCGCGCGCTTGTGGTTGAGCAGCACGTTGTCGCTGCCGTTCTGGCCGATCTCGGTGATCACGAGCGCCGGGGTCACGCTCTTGGCGGTGTCGGCCATCGCCTTCGTCATCTCGAGCGGCACGAAGGCGTCGAGGCGCCCGGCCTGGAGCGCGGCGAGGCGGGTGCCCCGCTCGCGGATGATGGTGTAGCGGATACCGTCGAGGTAGGGTCGGTCCGGCACGAAGTAGTCCGGGTTGCGCTCCAGCTCCACGAGCTGGCCTCTCAACCACTCTTTTTGGCGAAAAGGTCCGGTGCCCACGCACTTCTGACGCAGCTCGTTCAGGGGGACGTGGGCGGGCAGCACCGGCGAGTAGCCGGAGGCCAGCATGAGGAGCAGCGACGGCTGGGGGCGCTTCAGGTGGAACACCACCGTGTAGGGCTCGGGCGCCTCGATCGAGGCGACGTTGGTCCACCACTCCTTTCGGGCGCTGAGCCGGAAGCGCGCGGTCGTCTCCGGCGCCTCGCGGGCCACGTCGAAGGTGTACTTCACGTCGGCGGAGGTGAACGGCTTGCCGTCGTGCCACTTCACGTTCTTGCGGAGGAAGAACACCAGGTTCCGGTAGTTGTCCTGCCACGACCAGCGCTCGGCCAGCTCCGGGATCACGGTGTCGACGCTCTCCTGGGCCTTGAGCGGGTCGAAGAAGACCAGGTTCGAGTAGCAGGGCGACATCGGCCACGTGTTCGACACCGTGGCCGACTCGTGGATGATGAGCCCCGGCGGGTCCTCGATCAGCACCGTGTTGAGGATGCCGCCGCGCTTGGGCTTGGCGCCCTGGCCCCCGGCCGGCGCGCCGGCCCAGGCCACCGCGACCACGAGGACCGCGAGGGCGACGGCGGCGGAGCGGAGCGAGCGTCTGCGCATGGGGGTCTCCATCGGATGGGGTTCGGGCTCAGTACATCACGAGGCCACCGGTGACGTTGATGGCCTGGCCGGTCATGTAGGACGACTTGCTCGAGGCGAGGAAGCCCACCACGTTGGCCACGTCCTCCGCCTTCTCGATGCGCCCGAGCGGGATCTGCTCGACGCGCTGCTTCACGTACTCGCCGGGCTTGAGCCCCATCAGCCCTTCGCCGGCCTCGCGGTCGACCTGGAAGATCATGTCGGTCTCCACGATGCCCGGGCACACGCAGTTGACGCGGACGCCGTCGGCGGCGTGGGCCAGGGCCAGGCTCCGGGTCATGCTGATCACCGCGGCCTTGGTGAGGCCGTAGACCAGCGAGGTCTTGAGCCCCATCTTGCCCGCCATCGAGGCCAGGCTGATGATGTTGCCGCGCCGCGCCTTGACCATGTGCCGGAGCGCCGCCTGGCTCGCGAAGAAGACGCCCTTGGCGTTGACCGCGAGCAGCCGGTCCCAGTCCGCCTCGGTGACGTCCGCGGTGTGCATCGACTTGTGGATGCCCGCGTTGTTGACCAGGATGTCGATGCGCCCCCACTCGGCCA
>DATFAJ010000117.1:0-2098 GCA_035254745.1 Candidatus Methylomirabilota bacterium
GAACATGGGGATCCTGCGCGTCGACCACCCCGACGTCCTCGAGTTCATCGAGTGCAAGCTCGACGGCGGCATCACCAACTTCAACATCTCGGTGGCCGCGACGGACGCGTTCATGGAGGCCCTCGCGGCGGACGGCGAGTACGACCTCATCAACCCGCGCACCGGGCAGGTCACCGGGCGCCTGCGGGCCCGCGAGGTCTTCGGGCGCATCGTCCGCGCCGCGTGGCGCACCGGCGATCCGGGGATGGTCTTCATCGACCGCATCAACCGGAGCCCGGCCAATCCCACGCCGGACCTGGGGCTGATCGAGGCCACTAACCCATGCGGCGAACAGCCGCTCTTGCCCAACGACGCGTGCAACCTGGGCTCGATCAACGTGGCCAAGTTCGCGGTCGAGCGGTCGGGGCAGTGGGAGATCGACTGGAGCGAGCTCGAGCGGGTGGTGCGGCTGGCCGGCCGCTTCCTCGACGACGTCATCGAGGTGAACCCGTATCCGCTGCCGCAGGTCGACGAGATGGTGAAGGCCAACCGGCGCGTCGGCCTCGGTATCATGGGCTGGGCCGATCTCCTGTTCACCCTCGGGATCCCCTACGACAGCGAGGAGGCCCTCGAGCTGGCCGAGCGGCTCATGGCCTTCGTCAACGACAAGGGACACGACCAGTCCGCGCGCTTGGCCGAGGAGCGCGGGCCCTTCCCGCACTGGGCCCGCTCGATCTACCGGCACGGCCGGCCGCTCCGCAACGCCACCGTGACCACCATCGCGCCCACCGGGACCATCTCGATGATCGCGGGCTGCTCGTCCGGGATCGAGCCGGTCTTCGCGCTGGCGTTCGAGCACCGGGTGAAGGGGCCGGACGGCGAGCGGGTGCTGCCGTTCTTCAGCGAGACGTTCGAGCGCCTCGCCCGCCGCCACGGCTTCCACTCGGAGTCGCTGATGGCCGAGGTGGCGCGGCGCGGCTCGCTGCGGGAGGTGCCCGGGGTGCCCGAGGCCGCCCGCGCGATCTTCAAGACCGCGCACGAGATCGACGCGACCTGGCACGTGCGCCACCAGGCCGCGTTCCAGAAGCACACCGACAACGGGGTCTCGAAGACGATCAACCTCCCGGAGAGCGCGACCGAGGAGGACGTGGCCGCCGCCTACCGCATGGCGTGGGACCTGGGCTGCCTCGGCGTCACCGTGTTCCGCGACGGCTCCAAGGGCGGCCAGGTGCTGAACGTGGGCCTGCGGCGCGACGGCCGCGCGGGCGACACGACCGCGCGCGGCGTGAAGCCGCGCCCCCACAGCCTCACCGGGGCCACCTACCGGATGGAGACGCCGATCGGCACCGCGTTCATCACCGTGAACGACAACGGGGGGGGCGAGCCCTTCGAGGTCTTCGTGCAGGTGGGCAAGGCCGGCTCCGACACCATGGCGGTGGCGGAGGCCCTCGGCCGCCTGGTGTCGCTCGTGCTCCGCCTGCCCTCACCGCTCACGCCGCGACGGCGCCTGGAGGAGGCGATCAGCCAGCTCCTGCGCATCGGGGGTGGGCAGCCCACCGGCTTCGGCGCGGCCAAGATCCTGTCGCTGCCCGACGCGCTGGCCCGGACCCTCGCCGAGCACATCGGGGCGCCTCGGGCCTCGGCCCCGGCGGAGGCGCCGGCGGTGAGCCCGCTCCGCCGAGTGGGTGACCTCTGCCGCGAGTGCGGCCAGGCCACCCTCGTCTACGAGGAGGGCTGCAAGAAGTGCCTCTCCTGCGGCTTCAACGAGTGCTAGGGGGCGACCATGTTCTCGGGCGGTGAGTACGAGGAGGTGGCGCGGTGGCTCCGGAACTTCGTGGCCTCGCACGCCAAGCGCGAGAACCTGCGCGCGGAGCCGGTGGTGGAGACCGAGGGCCCGCGCGAGGGGCAGAGCTACGGGGTGCGCCTGCGCCTGGGCGAAGGGCTGAGCCCGGCACCCCCCGCGCCGCCGCTCGAGCTGGGCTTCCCGGAAGTGGCGCAGAACCGGGGGAGCCTCGCGTGGTGCGCCGGGCTCGCGGCGCGCGTGCGCGCGCTCGCGCGCGAGCTGCCCGCGGCCGGGTCGGGCCCGCTCCGCACCGCCTGAGCGGTGAGGACGGCGCCG
>DATFAJ010000118.1:0-6287 GCA_035254745.1 Candidatus Methylomirabilota bacterium
GGCATGCGCAAGCGGGTGGGGATCGCGCGGGCCCTCGTGGTGGAGCCGGAGGTGGTGTTCTTCGACGAGCCCACCGCCGGCCTCGATCCGACCAACGCCCGCCTGGTGGCCCAGCTCATCGCCCAGCTCCGCACCGGCGTCTGCGACACCGCCATCGTGGTGACCCACGACGTCGAGTTCGCGGAGCTGGTGGCCGACCAGATGGCGATCCTGCTCGACGGCAGGTTCGCCGACGTCGGCACGCCCGCGGAGATCCACCGCTCCGCCAACGCCGACGTGCGCCGGTTCCTGACCGGCGAGCTGCGGGAGATCTAGCGGTGGCCGAGCGCTCCCAGCTGGCGCTGCAGGTCCGCATCGGCGCCTTCATCCTGTCCGGCCTGCTCGTGTTCTTCGCGATCATCTACCTGCTGGGGGCGCAGGCCCGCTACTTCGAGCGCAAGTACGACCTGATCGCCGAGTTCACCGAGGTGGGCGGCCTCATCGAGGGCGCCACCGTGCGGCTGGCCGGGGTGCAGGTCGGCCGGGTGACCGCGGTGACGCTGTCCGAGAAGCCGGGCGGCAAGGTGCGGGTCACCCTCACGATCGCGCGGCGATTCTCGGAGCGTATCCGGCGCGACTCCGAGGCCCGCATCGCGACCCAGGGCCTGCTCGGCGACAAGATCGTCGAGATCACGCTCGGGTCCACCGCGGCGCCGCCGCTCCAGCCCGGCGAGACCCTGGTATCCACCGAGCCCTTCGAGATGCAGCAGATGTTCAAGGCCGGGGTCGAGACCATGCAGACGGTGAAGGACCTAGCCGCCGGCCTGAAGACCACGGTGGCGCGGGTCGACCGCATCGCCAAGGAGGTGGAGACCGGCAAGGGTCTCGTGCACGCCCTGGTCTACGACGAGCCCGAGTCGCTCAACCGGCTCAACGCGATCCTGGCGCGCACCCAGCAGATCCTGGCCCGGGCCGAGCAGGGTGACAGCGCGGTGGGGGTCCTGCTCTCGCCCGAGAGCGGCAAGTCGGCCCGCGCGCTCCTGGCCGCGATGGACGCGCTCGGTCGCGGGGCGGAGAAGGCGGACGGGCGGGACACCCTGCTGAGCGCGCTGCTCTACGATCCGCAGTACAAGGCGGTGGCCGACGACCTGCGCGCGGTGGCCCACAACTTCCGCGACGTGTCCGAGCGGGTGGCCCAGGGGCAGGGCCTGCTCGGCCAGCTCACCCGCGACGGCGCCGACGGCACCGCGGGCGCCCTCGGCGACGCCACCGCCGACTTCCGCGCGGCGATGGCCAATCTCCGCGTGGTCACCGACAAGCTCAAGGCGGGCGAGGGCACCATGGGGGGCCTGCTCGAGGACCCGACGGTGTACGAGAACCTCGTGCAGTTCCTCGAGGGCGCCCGTCGCAGCTTCCTGCTGCGCACCCTGATCCGCTCCACGATCGACTCGGGGCGCGCCGTCGAGTCGGCCGGGGCCGGAGGCCGCTGATGGCGCGCGACCGCTCCACCTATCGCTGCCAGGAGTGCGGGCTCGCCGCGCCGAAGCCCGGCACCTGTCCCGACTGCGCCCGGGTCGGCACCTACGTCCAGCTCGTCGAGGAGCGGGTGGCGCCCGCCCGCGGCCGGGCGGCGCGGCCGAGCCTCGCCGCGACCCGGCCCCAGCCGATCGGCGAGATCCGCGTGGAGGCCGGGGGCCAGCGGACGTCGAGCGGGATGGCGGAGCTGGACCGCGTGCTCGGCGGCGGCGTGGTCACGGGCTCGCTCGTGCTCATCGGCGGCGATCCCGGCATCGGCAAGTCGACCCTGCTGCTCCAGGTGAGCCGGCAGCTCGCGGAGCGGGCGGGCCCGGTCCTCTACGTCTCGGGTGAGGAGTCGGCCGCCCAGGTGAAGCTCCGGGCGGACCGCCTCGGGGCCGCGCCGCCCGGCCTCTTCTTCGTGGCCGAGACCGACCTGGAAGCGGTGGAGGCCCACGTGGCCGCGCTGGCCCCCCGCTTCCTGATCGTGGACTCGATCCAGACGGTCTTCCTGCCGGGTCTCGAATCCGCGCCGGGCAGCGTGAGCCAGGTCCGGGAGTGCGGCGCCCGTCTCATGACGCTGGCCAAGGGCCGTGGCACCGCCACGTTCCTGGTCGGTCACGTCACCAAGGAGGGCGCGATCGCCGGGCCCCGAGTGCTCGAGCACCTGGTGGATACCGTCCTCTACTTCGAGGGGGAGCAGCACCACGCCTACCGGGTGCTGCGCGCGGTCAAGAATCGCTTCGGTTCCACCAATGAGATCGGGGTCTTCGAAATGGGGGCGCGCGGCCTGACCGAGGTCCGGAACCCCTCCGGGTTCTTCCTGGCCGAGCGACCCAAGGACGCCGCGGGCTCGGTCGTGGTGGCCTGCCTCGAGGGCACTCGGCCCCTCCTGGTCGAGATCCAGGCCCTGGTCACCCCCGCGGGGTTCGGGACTCCGCGCCGTACTGTGCTGGGTGCCGACTACAATCGCGTATGCTTGCTCCTGGCGGTGCTCGAGAAGCGCGTGGGGTTCCCGCTGCAGTCGCAGGACGCCTTCGTCAACGTCGCCGGGGGCGCGCGGGCGTCGGAGCCCGCCGCCGACCTCGGCCTGGTGCTCGCGGCGGCTTCGAGCTACCTCGACCGGCCGGTGCGGGGAGATCTGGTGGTGGTCGGGGAGGTGGGGCTGGCCGGGGAGGTGCGGGCGGTGACCGGACTGGAGGCACGGCTCAAGGAGGCGGCGGCCCTCGGCTTCGGCGCGGCCGTGGTGCCCCAGAGCAGCCTCTCCGGTGTCGCCGGCCTCGCGCTCGACGTGCAGGGCGTGGGCTCGGTGGACGAGGCAGTGAAGGTCCTGCTGGGACCGTGAGGGCTGAATGCAGATAGGCATTCTCATCGTCCGGGTGCTCGTGCTGATGGCGGCCACCGCCGCCGGCTTCGCGCTGGCACACGCGCTGGGCCTGCACACCCCCAACAACTTCTTCCTCGGCGGCGCCGGCTTCCTGGCCGGGGTCCTGGTCGTGCTGCTCGAGTGGCAGGCCCGCCGGATCCCGGTGGACCGGCTCTTCTGGGGGGCGACCGGCTCGATGCTGGGCGTGGTCCTCGGTCTCGGTCTCGGCACCGCGCTCGAGGCGATCGTGCCGGGCGCGGGCGCGCTCGGCCGCGGGCTCTTCGCGCTCTTGCTGGGCTACCTCGGCGCGACGGTGACGCTCGCGAAGCGGGACGAGCTCGAGGACATGTCGGTCAAGCTCTTCCCGAAGACGGCGGCGCGGCAGGAGGGCGACAAGATCCTCGACACCTCGGTCATCATCGACGGGCGCATCGTGGACGTCTGCCAGACCGGCTTCCTGGCCGGCCCGCTCCTGGTGCCCCAGTTCGTGCTGCGCGAGCTGCAGCAGATCGCCGACTCGAGCGACGCGCTCAAGCGCAACCGCGGCAAGCGCGGGTTCGACGTGCTGCAGCGGCTGCAGCGGGTGCCCCGGGTGACCATCCGCATCGACGACGTCGACTTCGCCCACGTGCGGGAGGTCGACCGCAAGCTCATCGAGCTCGCGCGCGCGACCGGCGGCAAGATCGTCACCAACGACTACAACCTGAACCGGGTGGCGGAGCTGTCGGGGGTGTCGGTCCTCAACATCAACGAGCTCGCCAACGCGCTCAAGCCGGTGGTGCTGCCCGGCGAGCCCCTGCACGTCCACATCGTCAAGGAAGGC
Source organism: Candidatus Methylomirabilota bacterium (assembly GCA_035254745.1). Lineage (GTDB taxonomy): Bacteria > Methylomirabilota > Methylomirabilia > Rokubacteriales > CSP1-6 > CAMLFJ01. The sequence continues at coordinate 3,684 of DATFAJ010000118.1, forward strand.
AAGGAGGCCAACCAGGGCGTGGCCTACCTCGACGACGGCACCATGGTGGTGGTGGAGCACGGCAAGCGCCTCATCGGCCAGACGGTGGACGTGACGGTGACCACCATCTACCAGACCGCGGCCGGCCGCATGATCTTCGCGCGTCAGCGCGACGAGGAGAGCGCATCGCGGTGACGTACGCGATCGTCCCGGCGGGCGGCCATGGCGCGCGCATGGGCGCCCGCCGACCCAAGCAGTATCTCCGCCTGGGTCGGGCTCCCATCCTCGTGGCCACGCTCCGCGCGCTCGGCGGTGCCCGCTCGCTGGCCGGCATCGTCGTCGCGGTGCCGGCGGCCCACGTGGCCGCGACCCGGCGCCTGCTCGCGCGCGCCCGCGTCCCCAAGATCCTGGACGTCGTGGCCGGCGGCGCCGACCGGCAGGAGTCGGTGTGGCGCGGGCTGCAGCGGATCCCGGAGGACGCGCGCTTCGTCGTCGTGCACGACGCGGTACGGCCCTTCGTCACGGCCGACCTGATCGAGCGGGTCCGGGCCGCCGCGGCCGGCGGCGCGGCCACCTGCGGGATGCCGGTGCGGGACACGGTGAAGCGGGTGACCGACGGCGCGGTCGAGGCGACCGTTCCGCGCCAGGGCCTCTGGCTCACCCAGACCCCGCAGGCGTTCGCGCGCGACCTGCTCTGGGAGGCCCACGACAAGGCACGCCGCGACGGCTTCGCTGGCACCGACGACGCGGTGCTGGTGGAGCGGCTCGGGATGCCGGTGGCAATGGTCCCCGGCCTGGCGCAGAATCTCAAGATCACGACCCCCGAGGATCTCCGGACCGCCCGCGCCTGGGTCAAGCCCCGCCGCCGGGCATGATCGTCCGCTCCGGGCTCGGCTTCGACCTGCACCCCCTGGTCGAGGACCGGCCCCTGGTGCTGGGCGGGGTGACGGTGCCCTCCACGCTCGGGCTGGGCGGCCACTCGGACGCCGACGTGCTCACCCACGCGGTGTGCGAGGCGCTCCTGGGGGCGCTCGCGCTCGGGGACCTGGGGCGACTGTTCCCCGACACGGATCCGCGCTACAAAGGAGCGTCGAGTCTCGGGCTGTTGCGGTCGGTCATGGAGCTCTTGTCCAGCAAGGGAGCGCGCGTGGTGAACGTAGATGCGACGGTGATCTGCCAGGCCCCCCGCCTGGCCTCCTTCCTGCCCGAGATGGCGCGGCAGCTGGGCCAGGCCATGGCCCTCGGCCCGGACCGGGTGAGCGTCAAGGCCAAGAGCCCGGAGCACCTGGGACTGCTCGGGCGCGGCGAGGGCATCGCGGCGATGGCGGTGGTCAGCGTGGAGGCTCCCTGATGGCCCTGCGCGCGTTCAACACCCTGACCCGGCGCAAGGAGGATCTGGCGCCCGGGCGCGGGGGCGAGATGCGGATCTACGTCTGCGGCGTCACCGTGTGGGACGCGAGCCACATCGGCCACGGGCGGAGCGCCATCGTGTTCGACGTCATCCGCCGGTACCTCCGTCACCGCGGGTACGCGGTGAAGTTCGTCAGGAACTTCACCGACGTGGACGACAAGATCATCCGGCGTGCGAACCAGGAAGGCGTCACGGCCCGGGAGGTCTCTGAGCGCTACGTCGCCGAGTACCGGGCCGACATGGCGTCGCTCGGCGTCCTGCCCGCCGACGTGGAGCCCAAGGCCACCGAGCACGTCCCGCAGATGATCGCGCTGATCGAGCGGCTCATCCGCCAGGGGGTGGCCTATCCGGTCGAGGGCGACGTCTACTTCGAGGTGCGGCGCTTCCCGGGCTACGGCAAGCTCTCGGGCAAGAACCTGGAAGAGCTGCGGGCGGGCGCTCGCGTCGAGGTGGACGAGCGCAAGCGCGACCCGCTCGACTTCGCGCTCTGGAAGGCGACCAAGCCGGGCGAGCCCGCGTGGAAGAGCCCGTGGGGCGAGGGCCGGCCGGGCTGGCACATCGAGTGCTCGGCGATGGCGATGCAGTACCTCGGCGAGACGCTCGACATGCACGGCGGGGGCGAGGACCTGATCTTCCCCCACCACGAGAACGAGATCGCCCAGTCGGAGGCCGCGACCGGCAAGCCGTTCGCGCGCCACTGGCTCCACAACGGGTTCGTGAACCTGGGCGCCGAAAAGATGTCGAAGTCGCTCGGCAACACGCTCACGATCAAGGAGCTGGTGAGGCGACACGACCCCGAGGCGCTGCGCCTCTACCTGCTCGGGACCCACTACCGCAACCCCCTCGAGTTCGGCGACGAGCGGGTCACCGAGGCCGGGCGCGCCCTCGGGCGGCTGCGGGCGCTCAAGGAGGAGGCGGAGCGCATCGCCGCCCGCGGGACGCCCGCGCCGGGGCCCGACGGCGGGTTGTTCGACCAGGTGGCCGCGCATCGGGCGCGGTTCGAGGCCGCCATGGACGACGACTTCAACTCGCCCCAGGCGCTGGGGGTGCTCTTCGACCTGGCGCGCGTGCTCCACACCGCCCGTGAGCAGGTGGCGCAGGGCGCGGCGGGTGCGGGCGCCTTCCTCATGGGGGTCGGCGAGCTGGTCATGCTGAGCCAGGTCCTGGGGCTGCTCGAAAGCGGCAGCCGCCGGGCGACCGCCATCGATCCCCAG
>DATFAJ010000119.1:0-4312 GCA_035254745.1 Candidatus Methylomirabilota bacterium
TGGCCCTCGCGATGGCGCTGCTCGTCAACCAGAACCTCAGGGGGCGGGCCTTCCTGCGGCTCTCGTACTTCACGCCGACGATCCTGCCCATGATCGCCGTCGCCAACATCTGGCTCTTCTTCTACACGCCGGGCTACGGGCTGGTCGACCGGGTCGTGCAGCTGGTCGGCCTGCCGAGCCACAACTGGCTCGGCAGCCGCGATACCGTGCTCGGCTGCCTCATCGTGGTCACGGTGTGGAAGGAGGCGGGCTTCTTCATGATCTTCTACCTGGCCGCGCTCCAGGCGCTCTCGCCGCAGCTGGGCGAGGCGGCGGCCCTGATGGGCGCGGGCCGCTGGTACTTCTTTCGCCGCGTGACGTTCCCGCTGCTGATGCCGACCACCCTCTTCGTGCTGGTGAACGCGGTGATCAACTCGTTCCGGCTGGTGGACCACATCGTGGTCATGACCAAGGGCGGGCCCGACAACGCCACCGCGCTGCTCCTGTACTACATCTACGACGTGGGCTTCAAGTTCTGGGACCAGGCCTACGCGGCGGCCCTGACCCTCGTCCTGCTCGTGATCCTCGCCGCGGTGGCGCTCGGACAGTTCCTGCTCCTGGATCGGCGGGTGCATTATCAATGACCCGCGCGCTCGAGACCGCGGGCGCGTGGCTCCTCGGGGTCCTCTGGGCGCTGCCGCTGGCCTACGCGGTGTGGACCGCCTTCCACCCCGCCGAGTACTCGACGCGCTTCGTCCCGGGCGCGCCGCTCACCCTCGAGAACTTCGCCAAGGCGTGGGCCGCGGCGCCCTTCGCGCGCTACTTCGTCAACACCACGCTGCTGGTGGCGATGATCCTGGCCGTCCAGCTCGTGCTCTGCACCCTCGCGGCCTACGCCTTCGCCCGCTTCGCCTTCGCCGGCCGCGCGATCGCGTTCCTGCTGGTGCTCGTCCAGCTCATGATCATGCCGGACGTGCTGATCGTGGAGAACTACCGCACCATGAGCCGGCTCGGCATCCTCGACACCCTGTGGGCCATCGGCCTGCCCTACATGGCCTCGGCCTTCGGCATTTTCCTCCTGCGCCAGACCTTCAAGACGGTGCCGAGGGAGCTCGACGAGGCGGCGCGGGTGGAAGGCGCGGGCGCGCTCGAGACGCTGTGGCGGGTCTACGTGCCGCTGGCGCGGCCGGTCTACATCGCCTACGGGCTGGTCTCGGTGAGCTACCACTGGAACAACTTCCTGTGGCCGCTGATCGTCACGAACTCGGTGCAGTCGCGGCCGCTCACCGTGGGGCTACAGGTGTTCTCCTCGGTCGATCAGGGCGTGGACTGGTCGATCATCACCGCGGCCACCCTGATGACCTCGGGCCCGCTGCTGGTGGCCTTCCTGCTCTTCCAGCGTCAGTTCGTGCAGAGCTTCATGCGGGCGGGGATCCGGTGATCGCGCCTCCCGCGCCCTAGCGGTCGCGGTCGCCGCGCGGCCCACCCTTCTCGCCGCCCCCGCGCTCCCCGCCGCCCCGCTCGACCGCGCCGCGCTCCGGGGTGCCGCGTCCGGGCCCCTCCACGCGTCCGGGGCGCTCCGCCGGGCGCCGGCCCTTGGGCTCGCCGCGTCCTTCCGTGGCCGCCGGGCCCCCGGGGGCGGTCTGGGCGCCGGGCGCGGGCGGCGCGGGGGGGACCGCCTGACGCGAGGGCGCGGCCTCGCGGGCCGCGCCGCCCGGCGCCGCGGGCTGACCCGCGCCGCGCTCCGCCTTGCCGCGGCCCCGCTCGCGTCGCGGGCCGTCCTCGGTCGTGGCGCGCGGGGCGACGGCGCCCGGCGTGGCCTGCGGCGCCACCGTGCGCGCGGGCGCGGGCACGATGCGCGGCGGCGCGCCCGCGGCCGGCCCCGTGGACAGCCCCTCCGAGCGCAGCGCGGGCGCGGGATCCCGCGGCGCGCGGGTGGCCACCACCGCGCGCGAGCGCACCGCGTCCGGCGGCCGCGTCGCCGCCGGGCCCGATCCCGCCGCGAGGCTCGCGGCCACCGGCCGCACGTCGGGCGCGCCGCGCACCGGCGCGAGCTGGCGCACCAGGCTCGCATCGGCGAGCCGCACCGGCCGCACCCCGGGGTGCCCGAAGCGATCGGCGGGCACGCCCACCACCGCGTTGGTCACGCTCACGTTGCGGTAGACCGTGATGTTCGTCACGTTGACCGTGGTCGTGCGATTGATCACCACGTTGTTGACGACGCGCGGCCCGCCCCAGCCGCCCCACCACGCCACGCCCACGAAGCGGGGCCCGCCCCACCAGCGGATCACCGGCTCGCCCCAGCCGAGCGGGGCCCAGTAGAGCGGGTGACCGACCACCACCGGCCCGCCGAGGAACACGACGAGGGCGGGTGCGTAGACCGGCCGCACCACGATCGGGCCGGGGGCCCACGCCCAGTACGGGCCCACGAAGACCCATCGGCCGTAGTGATAGGGCGCCCAGCCCCACGGAGCCTCGTCGAGCCACGTCCAGCCGAAGCGCGGATCCCAGATCCAGCGCCCGGTGGTGTAGGGCGACCATCCCGCCGGCACGCCGGCCGGGACCCAGACGCTGCCGTAGCTCTCGACGGACCGCCAGCTCCCGTGCTGATCGAGCGCCTCGCCGCCGTAGACGCCCGCCGGAACGTACTTCGCGCTGGCCGGCTGGATCAGGTAGTCGGTGCGCTGGTAGTTCCAGCGATCCCACGCGCTGAGCGGCGCCGCGGCGCCCGTCTCCACGTGGGGCGCCTCGCCGCCCGAGACCACCACCTGCTGGTTGGCGGCCACCGACGTCGCGGCGCCGCCCGCGGGGGTCATGGTCGCGATACCGCCCCGATGCGTCCGGAAGGTGGTCGCGTCCGCCGAGACCTCGGCGTGGTAGTAGCCGGCGCGCTCCATGGTGAACGCGGCGCCGGGCGTGTCGAGCTCGATGGTGTGCCCGGGCTGAAGCTCGCGCAGGTCCACCGCCGCGTAGCCGGCGGTGACGCGAAGCTGCACGAAGTCCGGCTCCTGATTATCGAGGCCGATCTGGGCTCCGTAGGCGCCCCGCACGAACGCGCGCGGCCCGACCTGGACCTCCACGTTGCCGGCCGGCCCGGCGTAGAGCACGTCGCCCGGGGCCAGGGGCATGTTGAGCACCGCGGCGGTCCAGTCCTGAGCCCCGGGCCGCCAGAGCGAGACGTCGCCGTGCAGGTAGCTGATGCGCGGCGGCGTGGCCTCGGCGGTCTCTTCCGCGTGACCCTCGGTCGGCGCCGGCTGGGCCCCCGGGGCAGGGGGGGCCGGCGCCGCGGGGGCGGGAGGCGGAGCGGGCGCCGGTGGCGCACTGCTGCCCGCGCCCGCCGGGCCGATCCCGGCCAGCAGGACCGTCAAGACGAGCAATCCCGCGTGGATCCGTCGCACCGTCGGCATGGTGATGATCATCGTATCAGATGGCATAGAGGCGCCCCGGGGGGATATGCTGGAAGCGATGTAAACAAGTTCGACCTGACGCTCGTCATACCGAGGCGACGATGAAAAAGGCAGCCCTGGTGCTCTTGCTGGTCGTCGGAGTGCTCGCGCTCACCGTCACTCCCGGATACACCTGGGGGCACGGCCACTGGCGCGGAGGGGTATTCATCGGGGTCGGACCCTACTGGGGCCCCTATCCTTACTACTGGTACCCGCCGCCGCCCCCGTACTACTACACGCCTCCGCCCGTGGTGATCGAGCAACCCCCGGTCTACGTGGAACAACAGCCGGCGCCGGCGCCGCCTCCGGCACCCGCGGCGCCGCCCGCGTACTGGTACTACTGCTCGAGCGCCAAGGGGTACTACCCCACGGTCCCGAGCTGTCCGGAGGAGTGGGTGAGGGTTCCGGAGCGGCCGCGGTGAGCCACTCGCCCGCCTCCCGGCTCGGCCTGCCCGCGGCCGTCCCGATCGCCCTGATCGTCGCGCTGGTCGGGAGCGGCTGCGCCAGCATTCCGACCGGGCCCAGCGTGATGGTGCTGCCCGGTTCCGGCAAGAGCTTCGAGGTGTTCCAGACCGACGACGCGGTGTGCCGTCAGTGGGCCGACCAGCAGACCGGCACCTCGCCCGGCAAGGCCGCGACCGAGAGCACGGTGGGCGGCGCCGCCATCGGAACCCTAGTGGGAGCGGCGGCCGGAGCCGCGCTCGGGGCCGCGGCCGGCAACCCGGCCGTCGGCGCCGCCGCGGGCGCGGGCGTCGGCCTCCTCGGGGGCACCGCCATCGGCGCCGGCCGCGCGGAGGCCTACGGCGGATCGGTGCAACGTCGGTACGACATGGCCTACACGCAGTGCATGTACGCCAAGGGCAACCAGGTGCCGATGGCGCGCGGAT
>DATFAJ010000120.1:0-5642 GCA_035254745.1 Candidatus Methylomirabilota bacterium
CGCTCCAGCAGATCGCTGAAGAGCGCGACGAACTCCTTGCGCTGAGCGTCGGTGAGCGAGCGCCAGTGCTGGGCCATGGCCCGGCGCGCGGTCTCGTCGAAGTCGAAGATCTCGTCGGCGATCTGTCTGAGCGCGCGACGGCGCTCCGCGGCCCGCGATTCACCTTTGAGAGCGGGATCCTCCAGGACCTGGAGCACACGGTCGATGGCGCCCTTGAGCTGCTCGGTCGGACCCGACCCGGCCCCGCTGGCCCCCGGCGCCCAGGCGAGCGCGCAGGCCAGGCCGATGACCCCGAGGGTCGGGCATCGCTTCACTGGGAACGAACGGTGTAGCCGCGGCTCTCCATGCATCGGGTGTAGACCTCACGGTCGATGCAGTAGGGAGCCAGCAGCTGGCCGCCGCCGCTATCCGCGGTGATGGCGGACCGGAGACACGCGTTCTCGTCCCGCTCTCGCTCAGCCTGGGCGACGCCGGCCTTCTCCCAGGCGATGCGACCGGTCGTGCACCCCGCCAGGAACATGGCCGCCGCGACCAGCATCAGGGATGTTGCGGTCGCTCTCAGATAGCGCATCGATCTCTCTCCTGTCACCGACCGAGGGCCTTCTCGCCCGCGCCGGACTTCTCCGTGAGCACCTCGCGGATCTGGGCCAGCAAGGCGCGCTGGTCGAGGAGCACGGAGACGAGCTGTCCCGCCACGATCATGGTCCCCCCCACCAGGAGGCCAGCCAGGCTCACGACCAGGGCGGCCAGGATGCGCACCGCCGGGGAAAAACGCTCGAATCCGTCGTCGCCGGAGAAGCCGAGCCACCACGCGAGGAGCAGGGCGACGACGAACACGCCCCCGCCGACCACCACCGAGGCCTGACCCCAGCTACGAGTGAATCGATAGCGCATCGCTTTGTCCTCCGCCGGCTGTACGTGCGAGCAAGCTTTGTGCCCCGGCCTCAAGTCCCTGCAAAGGCACGCCCACTCGACTCGAGCGAGGCATCGAGTCCGCGGCCGGGCGGGAGGTGCCGCCTCAGCTGAGGCGGCGGTGCCCCGGGTACGGACCCAGAGCGCGCGCGGACGGAGGCCAACGCCCTGGATCGAAGGCGATCACTGCCATGCGCCCCCTGGCAGGCCAGTTGCAGCTCACACGAGCTCGACGAGGTTTCCGTCAAGGGAGGAGATCCCATGAAGCACCCGAAGAGAGCCATCACCCGAGACGTGCGAACCCGGAATCCGAAGCGCCCGGGCAGGGTGGGGCGCGAGCTCGACGAGGCGGCCTGGCCGGAGGGGGCGGTGCGGGTGCGCGACGTCATGGCGCGTCCGGCCGTGACGTTCCGCGAGGGGATGCTCGTCGGGGCCGCGGTCAAGGCCATGCGGAGCCGGAACATCCGGCACGCCCCGGTGCTGGACGACAAGGGGCATCTCGTCGGCATCGTGAGCGACCGGGATCTGCGCCAGGCGGTTCTCGGCCCCGCCATCCGCGACGCGTTCGAAGACCTGGATCGCACGCTCAGGGGCCAGACCGTCAAGGACGTGATGACCTGGGGCGTGATCACCACGAAGCCGGAGGCCTTGCTGCGCGAGGTCGCGCAGCTCATCCACGCCAACAAGATCGGGGCCCTGCCGGTCGTGGAGCACGAACGGGTCATCGGCATGCTCGCGGCCGGCGATGTCCTGAAGGCGGTGGTCCGGATGCTGGACGAGGGCGTGATCTCGTTCCCGGGCCGCTGGGGCGCGGAGGCCTGACCGCCGGGCGCGCGATGCTGGTCGCAGACTTGATGACCGGTCCGCTGGTCACGATCGGCCACGACGCGACGGTCGCGGATGCGTGGAGCATCATCCGCTCACGGCAGGTGCGCCACCTCCCGGTGCTCGACAGCGACCGCCGGCTCATCGGGATGGTCACCGATCATGATCTGCGGCTGGTGATCCTCGAGCGCTGCCTGCGGGAGGAGCCGGGCCGGCTGGCCGAGATCCTCGGCCGTCTTCGGGTCAACGAGATCATGACCTGGGCCGTGATCACGGTGCGGCCCGACGCCGACATCCGTGACGCCGCGCGCATCATGCACGACCACAAGCTCGGCGCTCTGGCGGTCGTCGCCGACGGCCGGGTGGTCGGGATCCTCACCGCCACCGACGTCATCCAGGCCGTCGTGGGATCCCCGGAGAGCTCCGGTCGAGACAGGACCGGCGCGAGCCGGTGACGCGTCAGAGCCGACCGGCCACCTCCACCGCCGGGCCGGCTTTCTTGGTGAGCGCCTGATGGATCTCGACCAGGAGCTCGCGCTGGTCGAGGAGCACGGAGACGAGCTGCCCGGCCACGATCATGGTGCCTCCGACGACCAGGCCCACGAGGCTCACCAGCAGGCCGGTCAGGATGCGGGCCGCCGAGGCGAAGCGCTCGAGCTCGGGCTCGCTCGAGAAGCCGAGCCACGCCGCGAGCAGCAGGGCCACCACGATCACGCCGGTCCCGACCCCGACCGAGCCCCGGCACCAGGTGCGGGTGAATCGGTAGCTCATGATCACGCAGAGCAGCAATCCCCGTGCCTCGCGCGCAAGTGCTGGCAAGGGCACGCCAGACGCGCTTCCGCCGACCGCGCCGCCCACCTCGACCGGGGGAGCCACCGCCCCAGCTGGGGCGCGCGTGCCTCGATGGTCGCGCCGTAAGTGGCCGCGGTTGTGGAGCCCTCGCCTGGCAGTCGAGTTGCACCCCGTGGGGCGTGATCATGAAGCCGACGCCGGCTTTGGGGACGGACGAGCTGCTCGCGCAGGCGACGAAGCCGGCGGAGGAGGCCCTGCGTCTCCACCCCTTCTACCGCGGCAAGCTGCAGGTGATGCCGAAGTGCGCCATCCGCGGCCTGTCGGATCTGGCGATCTGGTATTCACCCGGTGTGGCCGCCCCGTGCCGGGCCATCCAGGCCGATCCCGACCTGGTCTACGCCCACACCAACAAGGGCAACTCGATCGCGATCGTGACCGACGGAACGCGGGTGCTCGGCCTCGGCGACATCGGGCCCGAGGCCAGCCTGCCGGTCATGGAAGGCAAGGCGATGCTCTTCAAGTACCTGGGCGGCGTCGACGCGATACCGATCTGCCTGGCGACCAAGGATCCCGACGAGCTGGTGCGGGCGGTCAAGCTGCTCGAGCCCGCGTTCGGGGGGATCAACCTGGAGGACATCGCCCAGCCCAAGTGCTTCCGCGTGCTCGACGCGCTCCGCCGGGAGCTCCGCATTCCCGTCTGGCACGACGACCAGCAGGGGACGGCCACCTGTCTCCTGGCCGGGCTGCTCAACGCCCTCAAGGTCGTCGGCAAGGATCTGGGACGGGTGCGGATCGTGATGGTGGGCATCGGCGCGGCGAACGTCGCGGGGTATCGTCTGCTCACCGCGAGCGGCGTCGAGCCGGGCGCGATCGTGGCCTGCGACCGCACGGGCATCCTGCATCGGGGGCGGCACGACATCGAGGCCATGCAGGAGCGCTTCCCGGACAAGTGGCGCGTGTGCCGGGAGAGCAACGCCGACAATCTGGTGGGCGGCATCGCCGACGCCCTCCGCGGTGCGGACGTCTGCGTGGCATTCTCGGCCTCCGGGCCTGGGATCATCAAGCCCGACTGGGTGGCGGGCATGGCGCGCGACGCCATCGTGTTCGCGTGCGCGAATCCGGTTCCGGAGATCTGGCCGTGGGAGGCCAGGGCGGCGGGCGCCCGCGTGATCGCGACGGGCCGGGGGGACTTTCCCAACCAGCTCAACAACTCGCTGGTCTTCCCCGGGCTGTTCCGGGGCGCCCTCGACGTCCGCGCCCGGGCCATCACGGACGGCATGGCGCGGAGCGTGGCGCTGGAGCTGGCGCGCTTCGCCGAGGCCCGATCGATCCACGACGAGGACATCCTGCCGCGCATGGACGAGTGGGACGTGTTCCCGCGGGTCGCGGCCGCGGCGGGCGTCGCGGCCCAGGAGGACGGCGTCGCCCTGGTGTCGAAGGACTGGGAACGCCTGTACGCCGACGCGGCCCGGACCATGCGGGAGGCGCGGGAGGCGGTGGCGCTCCTGATGCGCGAAGGGCTGATCGCGAGCCCACCGAGCGCGTGACCGCTGGGGCCGGAACGCCTCAGCCGGGGAGCCACGGACCCAGCGGGCCCGAGAGGACCGCGGCTAAGATGGCGGTCCAGAAGCGCTCGCAGTCGCCGGCCCATGGCAGGCCGGTTGCACCTTCAAGCCAGAGGGGGAGAATCGAGTCATGACCCGAGCCCGGCGGACCCGCAGCACCAGGCGTTCGGCCCGTCGAAGGGAGCACAAGATGAAGGTCAGGGAAGTGATGGCCAAGGATCCGGTGACGATCGATCCGGCGGCGGCCGTGGGCACGGCGCTCGACGTGATGCGCACGAAGCACGTGCGTCACCTGCCGGTCGTGGATGAGGCGGGCGCGCTGATGGGGATCGTCACCGATCGTGACCTGCGGCACGCCGCCTTCGCGCCCGCGGTGCAGGAGTACCTCTCGGTCCGGGCCCGCCGCCTCGCGCGGCAGCTGGGTGAGACCCTGGAGAACCTGCGCGTGAGGGACGTGATGACGTGGGCCGTCGTCACGACGGGTCCGGAGACCCCGGTGCTCTCCGCGGCTCTCATCATGTTCGAGAGCCGGGTGGGCAGCCTGCCGGTCATCGAGCGCGGACGGCTCGTCGGCCTGCTCACGGAGCAGGACGTGCTGAAGGCTCTCATGATGGAGGGCAAGGTCGCCGAGTTCGTCGGCGGCTACATGTGGTAGCGGCGGGGCACAGGAGGACGCGATGGCAAAGGCCAAGGGCGGGGCGTCTCGTTCCAAGAAGGCGGGTCGACCTCCCGAGACCCGGGTGGTGGCTCCGCGCGTCGCGCGGCGGATGAAGAGCGCCCGGGCCGCCTTCCGCAAGGACACCACGATTCACCAGGCCGCCCAGGGGCCGCGCGTGGTGTGGGGTGTCACCAAGCCCAAGGTCAAGAAGGGGTAGGCCCTCCCGGATCTACCACTTCACGTCCCGCACCCCGATCCAGTAGCCCGCGTGGCTCACCAGGATGTGTCCCGCGGCGCTCACGAGCAGGATGATCGCCACGTCAACCCATGACAGGGCCGCCTGGCGCCCGACCAGGATGAGCGCCCCGAGCACGAAGTCCACCTGATCCCACGGGATCCACCGCTTGCCCGGGGCGATTCCGAGTCGGCGCTTCACCAAGCTCTTCGCGGCGTCGCCCCCCATGGCCCCGGCGCCGAATCGAAGACCGAGCGCGATCCAGTGGTCGTACGCGACGAGGCCGCCCGGCCAGGCGATGCGCGACTGGGCGAGCGTGACGATGACCGCCGCGAGGACGCCCGCCCCGAAGCCGACGACGGTCTTGTGGCTGCCGAACCACCGCTCGCTGATCGGTCGGTTCCATCCCCTCCAGTAGCGGACCAGGGGCGGAGTCATGTTGGCGAGGTAGGCCGGCGCCATGAGGTACAGGAGCCGGCCGACGCGCGACAGGCAGGTGGCCACGGTGAACATGAGGCGGAGGCAGCTTGCCACGCCCGGCCCGAAAGGGCCAGGCGTGGCGCGGCCGACCCACGAGAGGCGGCGGCGCCTCGCCGGGCCGATCTCGTGGGAGGCGGCGAGATCACCAGGCCATCGATTTCCCTGACCTTTCCTT
>DATFAJ010000121.1:0-10541 GCA_035254745.1 Candidatus Methylomirabilota bacterium
GCACCACGACGCTTCGGCTGCTCGTCGGGTCGGGCTACCGTCGCGAGAGCAGCTCCATGCCCTCGGACTCGCAGATCGCCCACGCCCTCTTCGACGCACAGAGCGCTCCGAGCGTGCCGTCGCGCAAGAGCTTCGACGAGATCCTGTTCATGGGTCAGCAGAGCTCCGGCTGGACGCAGGTATTCAAGCAGCTGAAGTCGGAAGGCCTGATCGAGGAGCAGACGCTGGGCCACGTGGTGGCGCGGTGGACGAACCGCACGCTCCGCACCCGGCGGCCGTACCTCGCTCACGCCGACGTCGAGACGGTCGGCGCCTCCGCCTAGTCCGCTCCCGCCCCGGCGCTACCGCGCGGCCAGCAATGCCTCGAGCCGCGCGGTAGCGCGCTCCCAGTCGAACTGGGTCGTCACGAAGTCCTGCCCACCCCGCGCGAGTCGCCGTCGCAGGTCCGGATCCTCCACCAGCCTCGAGAGCCCCCACGCCAGCGCGTCCACGTCCCGTCGGGGGGCCACCGCCGCGGTGCGCCCGTCGATCGCGTAGTCGCGACAGCCACCGTTGTCGTAGGTGCAGAGCGCCGCCCCGCACGCCATCGCCTCCATGGCGGGCATGCCCAGCCCCTCGTCCCACGACGGGCAGAGATAGATCGGGCAGCGGCTGTACAGCCACGCCAGCCGCTCCTGGGGCAGGTTCTCGTGGAACTCGGAGAACGGGAGCTTGCGCGGCGGCCGCTTCACCCCGAAGCCGACCAGCCGCAGGTCGGGATGCCGGGCCCGCACCCGGGCAAAGGCCTCGAGGCCGTCGGCCACCCCCTTCCACGGATACTCGTGGAAGAGCATCAGCACCCGGAGCTTGCCGTCCTCCTCGGCGGGAACGGGGTGGAACAGGCCCGGCTCCACCGGGGTCACCACGACCGCGGCCGGGGTATCGAAGCGCTCGGCCATCACGTCCGCGAGCCACGTCGAGATCACGATCTTCCGCAGGGGCACACGGTAGGTGGCGTCCACCCGCGCCGGCTCGCCGTGATAGAGGCTCTCGTAGTGCTGGATGAAGTAGAACTTCCGGCCGCAGCGCGGCGGGGCCGCCGCCGCCGTCTCCACCGACTGCCACGAGGTGGCGATCACCACGTCTCCCTCGGGCACGTCGGTCGCGCTCCACTCCGGCACCCAGCGGATCCGCGCCTCGAGCCCCGGCATCCAGTCGGGCCCGCGATGCAGCCGGTTGCGCCACCAGGCGGTGAGCGTCCCCTTCACCGGCACCAGCACCGTCACCTCGTGGCCCCGGCGGGCGAGGCGGTCGGCGTGGATCAGGATCGCCCGCACCCCGCCCGCGATGCGGAGATGCGGGCAGAGGAACGTGATCTTCATATGGCCATGGACACCTGGCCGGTGCGGCGGTAGGCGGCCGGGTCCAGGACCACGTTGATGCCGTAGACCTCGCCCGAGCCGAGGGCCCGGTCGAGGGCGGGGCGGAGCTGGGCCGGCTCGGTCACGTGGATGCCCCGGCCCCCGAGGGCCTCGACCATCCGGTCGTAGCGCGTGAACGGCAGCGAGGTCGCCACCGAGCGCTCCGCTCCGAAGAACGACAGCTGCGGGTTGCGGATCTGGCCCCAGCCGCCGTCGTTGCCGATCACCACCGTCATCGGCAGCTTGAAGCGCACCGCGGTCTCGATCTCCATGCCGTTGAGGCCGAAGGCCCCGTCGCCCGCGATCAGGAGGACCCGCTGATCGGGTCGCAGCAGCTTGGCCGCGATGGCGAACGAGGGGCCCACCCCGAGGCAGCCGAACGGGCCCGGGTCGAGCCACTGACCGGGCCGGGAGAGCGCCACGATCTTCGACGCGCACCCGACCACGTCGCCGCCGTCGCCGACCACGGTGGTGCCGGCGTCCACCACCGCGGCGATCTCGTGAGCGAGCCGGTAGTGGCTGATCGGCACGTCGTCGGAGCGCCGCTCGGCCATGAGACGCGCCTGCGCGTCGTCCTCCTTCTTCCGCACCGCGTCCCGCCAGCGCTCGAAGCGCCCGGCCAGGTCGCGCGGCAGGGCGTCGGCCAGGGCCCGGAGCGTCAGCCCGATGTGGCTGGTCAGCCCCACCGCGAGTGGACGGTTGCGCCCGAGCTCGACCGGATCGCAGTCCACCATGGCCACCTGGACGTTCTCGGCGAAGGACGGGGCCCGCCCGTAGCCCAGCCGGAAGTCGAGCGGGGTGCCCAGCACCAGCACCGCGTCCGCCTGGCCCAGCGCGAAGCCGCGGGCCTGGGCGAACGCCTGCGGATGGTCGTGCGGGAGGCAGCCCCGGCCCGCGCCGTTCGTGAACACGGGCACCCCGGCACGATCGGCCAGCACCCGCAGATCCGCGGCCGCGTCGTCCCAGTAGACCCCGCTGCCCGCCATGATCACCGGGCGCTCCGCGCGGACCAGCAGCGCGGCCAACTCCCGCACCGACGCCTCGTCCGGCGCGGTGGGCCGCCGGTGCGCGTAGCCGGTCGGGATCGGCGCGAGCCGGTCCTCGATCGTGGTCATCAGGAGATCGACCGGGATCTCGACGAAGACCGGTCCCGGCCGGCCGGTGAGCGCGTGCCGGATGGCGGTGGTGAGCACCTCCGGAATCTGGCGCGTGTCCGACACCGTCCACGATCCCTTGGTGATCGGCCGCAGCAGATCGACCTGTTCGACTTCCTGCAGCGACCCGAGCCCCCGGAGTCCGAGCGGGGCCGCGCCCCCGATCAGCAGCACCGGGCTGCGGGCGGAGTGGGCGTTGGCGATGCCGGTCACCGCGTCCGTGACGCCGGGCCCCGCGGTGACCAGCGCCACCCCGATGTTCCGGGTCAGGCGCGCGTACGCGTCCGCGGCGTGCGCGCACGCCTGCTCGTGGCGCATGTCGACGACCTGCACGCCCTCGGTGATGCAGCCGTCGTAGATCGGCAGGATGTGGCCGCCGCACAGGGTGAACACGTGCCCCACGCCCGCCTGCCGGAGCGTGCGCGCGACCAGGTGCCCGCCGTTGAGATCCGCCACGCTAGTCGCCGGGCCCGCCCGGGATGTGCACGACCTCGAGCTTCAGCCGGTCCGGGTCCTCGAAGAAGACCGCGTAGTAGCCGGGCCGGTACTCCGGGAACTCGCGCGGCGTCCCGTAGAGCGGCGCGAGCCGGTTCGGCACCATGAACTCGTCGCGGAAGCGCTCCACCTCGTCCCGCCGCTCCACGCGGAAGGCCACGTGGTTGAGTCCTGTCCGCTTGCGGTGGAAGCCGTGGCCGGCGTGGGCCGGCGCGGCCGCGAGCACCCAGATGTCGGCCCCGCGCCCCGAGAAGCCGGCCACGGTGTCGGTCTCGTAGACGGGGCGGTACTCGAGGTAGCCGAGGAACGCCTTGTAGAACGGAAGCGAGCGGGAGGCGTCGCGGACGTTGATCTGCACGTGGTAGACCTGGGCCTTCACCAGAACTTCTCCCACTTCACGCTCTTGCGGTCCATGCCCTTCTTCACGAGCACGTCCCGCACCCGGTTGATGGTCTCCCCGCCCCCGCACACGTAGACCACCAAGCGGTCGACGCCGTACACGAGGCGATCGACCGCCTCCGCGGGCTCGCCCTTCTCGCCCCGCCAGGTCGCGGGCGGCTCGCGCAGCACCGGCAGGTAGGAGAAGCCGGGATAACGCCGCGCGAGCGAGCGGAAGTCGGCGTCGTAGACCAGCCAGCCCGGGTTGCGGGCCCAGTAGATGAGCGCGGTGGGTCGCCCGTAGCCGGTCTCGTAGAGGTGGCTCAGGATCGAGCGCACCGGCACGATCCCGATCTCCTCGGCCACGAAGACGGCACGCCGCGTGTCGGCGCGGTTGAAGACGAAGCCGCCCGTCGGTCCCTTGAACCGGACCGGGTCACCCGGCTGGAGGCCCCGCACCCACTGCGAGCCGATCCCGCCCGGGGCCACGTCGATCGACAGGGTGAAGGCGCCCTTGCGGCTCGGCGAGGACACCATGCTCCAGGCCCGCACGTTCTTCGGCCCGAACGGCACCGAGATCCACTGCCCGGCGTCGAACGTGAAGTCGGCGGGCTCGATCACCCGGACGTCCACCTCGATGATCTCCGGGGTGACCGCGCGCACCGCGGCGACTTCCGCCCGGCACTCCCGGGGCTTCATCGCGGCTGGAATCGCGGGATGATCTCGCTCGCGATCGTCTCGAGCTGCGCCGCCTCGTCCGCGAGATCGCCGATGGGGTTCATCACGAAGTAGCCGCAGCCCGCCTGCCGGAAGCGGTCGATCTGCTCGCCGCACTGCTCGGGGGTGCCGATGACGCCGTACTTGCGCGCGAGCGGGCCGAAGTCCTGCGCGTAGCGATTGGACAGGATCCGCACCCACGTGCGCTCCGCGCTCTCGTAGTCGCGCCCGACCGTGACGAAGGTGAGATGCGCGGCCACGAACCCATCGAGGCTGCGCCCCGCCTTCTCCGCGGCGCGCCGGATCTTGGCCAGGCTCTGGGCGTAGCGCTCGGGCTGCACCACGTAGGACACCCAGCCGTCGCCCTGGCGGCCGGCCCGGGCCAGCGCCGCGTCGGAGCGGCCGCCGACCCAGATGGGCGGGCCGGGCCGCTGCACCGGCTTGGGGTCGATGCTCACGCCCTCGAACTGGGTGAAGCGGCCCTTGAACGACGCCGGGCTATCGCGCCAGAGCGTCCGTATCACGTCGATGCCCTCGGTCACGCGGGCCCCGCGCTCCCGGTGAGGCACCCCGCAGGCCTCGAACTCCTTCGGGTTCTCGCCCCCCACCCCGACTCCGAAGATGAGCCGGCCGCCGCAGAGCGCGTCGAGGGTGGACGTGATCTTGGCCACCACCGTCGGCTGACGGAGCGCCAGCAGGTAGACGCCGCTGCCGAGCTTGATGCGGCTGGTGATCCCCGCGTAGGAGGCGAGCAGCGTCAGCGACTCGTAGAGCGGATTGTGGAAGGACACGTGGTCGCCCGTCCACAGCGAGTCCAGCCCGAGCGTCTCGCAGCGCCGGGCGAGGGCGAACTGCTCTTCCGGCGGATGCATGGACAGGAACGCGCCGAACTTCGTGGCTTGGCGAGCCGCAGCCGAAGGCGAGGCGAGCGGATTCATGATGATGGCAGGACTATCTCGGGAAGGCGTCCTTGACGCCCCCGTCGACCGTGATCGTGCAGCCGGTGGTCTTGGCCGACCGGTCCGAGGCCAGGAACAGCACCGCCTCCGCCACGTCCTCGGGCAGGATCGGGCGCGCGAGGATGTTGCGCTTGCGGTAGAAGTCCTCGAGCTCGTCCACCGTGATGCCCTGGGCCCGGGCGCGCTCGCGCCGGACATCCTCCGACCAGAGCTTGGAGTCGCGGAAGACCGCGTCCGGGTTCACGATGTTCGACCGGATGCCGTGGGGCCCGCCCTCGAGCGCCAGGACCTTGGCGAGCTGCGCCTCCGCCGCCTTGGACGCCGAGTACGCCGAGAAGTCCTTGCCCGGCGACATCACGTTCTTGGTCGCGACGAAGACGAACGCACCGCCCAGGCCCTGGGCCTTCAGCACCCGCATGCCCTCGCGCGCCACCAGGAAGTGGCCGGTCGCGTTGACCGCGAACGAGCGCTCCCAGTCCGCGAGCTCCATCCGGTCCACCGGTGCTGCGTGCGCGGTGCCCGCATTGGACACCACGATGTCGACGCCGCCGTACGCCAGCACCGCCTCTTCGAAGGCGGCCCGCACCGACGCCTCGCTCGTGACGTCCATGCCGAGCCCGATCGCCCTCCCCGCCCCGTGGGCCCCCACGATCTCCTCGGCCGCCTTTCGCGCCCCCGCCGCGTCGAGATCGCCCACCAGCACGTGGGCACCCTCGGCGGCCAGCCGCTGGGCCGCGGCGCGCCCGATGCCGCTCGCGCCCCCGGTGACGAGCGCGATGCGACGGGCCAGCTCCTTCTCGGGCGGGGCCAGCGAGAGCTTGTAGAGCTCGAGCGGCCAGTATTCCACGTCGAAGGCCTCCCGCGCGGAGAGCGAGACGTAGCCGCCGAACGAGGTGGCGGCGCCCAGCACCGAGATCGTGTGGTGGTAGATGTCGTCCACGATGCCGGCGGTGCGCCGGTCCTTGCCGGCGGCGAAGAGCCCGAGCCCGCCCACCACGACCACGCGCGGGAACGGATCGGTGAGCCTGGCCCCTTCGGTGTTGTGGGCCTCGAAGTACGCGGTGTAGTCGGTCACGAAGCGCTCCACCGCGGCGGTGACGCCGGCCCGGACCGCCTCGGGATCCGACGGATCGGCGACCGGGGCGAAGCACGGCAGACGCTTGGTGAAGATGGTGTGGTCCGGGGTCGCGGGCCCGATCCGGCAGAGGGCGTCGGCCTCGCGCGAGGCCGCGAACTCGAGCACGTCCGGAGCGTCGTCGAAGAAGAGCACCTGCCGTCGGCCCTTGCCGACCAAACCGCGCAGGTGCGGCGCCACCGCGATGGCGACCCGCCGCCGGGTCTCCGCGGGCGGGCTCGTCACCGCGACGCCCCCGAAACGCACGCGCCCCTTCGCGCGATGGGCGATCGCCTCCTCGGCGCGGCCGATCAGCTCGATCGTGGCCTCGTAGGCTTCCTTCACCGAGCCGCCCCAGCAGATCGTCCCGTGCTTCTCGAGCAGGATCGCGCGCGCCTTCGGATGCGCCGCGAACACGGAGGCCACCTCGCGGGAGATCAGGAACCCGGGCCGACGGTAGGACAGCGCGATGACCTCCTCGCCGTACACCTCCCGGAGCACGTCGCGGCTCCGGTCGTTGTTGGTGAGCGAGACGACCGCGTCGGCGTGGGTGTGGATCACCGCCGGGGCGGGCAGGAAGCCGTGCAGCAGGGTCTCGATGGACGGGCGCGGGCTCGCCGGCTCCTGCAGCGCGTGGGCGAGATAGTCCACCATCTCCTGGTCACCCATGTCCTGGCGCTCGAGCAGCGCGAGCACGTCGTCCATCCGGACGCCCGGGAAGTCCTTCCGCTGGATGCTCTTGAGGTCGGACCCGCTGCCCTTCACCCGTAGCACGCGGGTGGGCCGGCCGCGGTGATCGCGCTCGTCCTGCTTGATCGACGTGTTGCCCCCGCCCCAGACCACCAGGGTGGTCTCGGCCCCGATCAGGCGCGAGGCGTAGACGAGCAGATCGAGATCGCTCTTGCCCTGCGCGTCGGTGTCGCTCCAGCGGGAGTTCATCGCGCCCTCACCATACCCGAATCGGCCATGGCGGTAAAGATTGCGGGACGCTATCGTGGGCGCGTGACCGCGTGGACGGGTCGGGCCGGGGCGGTGGGCGCGGCGCTCGCCCTCGCCCTCGTGGGGCCGCCCGGCCCCGCGCCTAGTCCCGGCGTGGCGTGGGCCGACGGCATCATGCTCATCGAGGCGGGCGCGTTCTGGATGGGCAGCGATTCCGACGCCCCCGACGAAGGCCCCATGCACCGCGTCTACGTGCGCGACTTCTGGCTCGACCGCAACAAGGTGACCAACCGCGAGCTCGCCGAGTTCCTCGAGGCCCGCGGCCTTCGGAGCCCGGAGGGCGTGGCGTACTTCGATCGCGACGACCCCGATGCCCGCATCCACCGGCGTGACGGGCGCTTCGCCGCCGACCCGGGCTTCGAGGAGCATCCCGCGGTGGAGGTCTCCTGGTTCGGCGCCCGCGACTACTGCCTCTGGCGCGGCCGGCGGCTCCCGACCGAGGCCGAGTGGGAGAAGGCCGCCCGCGGGGTCGATCGCCGCCGCTACCCGTGGGGCGACGAGCCGCCGGACCCCGAGCGCGCGGTCGTCGGACGTGCCTACAACGCCACCGAGCGCGGCGACCTCCGCCCGGCCGGCGCCGGGCCCACCGGGGTGCAGGACCTGCTCGGCAACCTGCGGGAGTGGACGGCCTCGGCCTACCGACCCTACCCCTACCGACCCGACGACGGGCGCGAGCGCGCCGCCCCCGACGCCGACCACGTGGTCCGCGGTGCCAGCCACGACGACCCGCCGGACGCACTGCGCGTGACGATCCGGCGCCACTCCTCGTATGATGGGGGGCGCGGTGGGCTGGCCCACGGCCACCACCACACCGGCTTCCGCTGCGCCACCTCGGAGGATCTGGGAGGACGATGACGTCATGAGAGGCCTGATGATGGACTACCCCCTCACCCTCACCCAGTTCTTCGAGCGCACGCGCCGGCTCTTCCACCGCAAGCGCATGGCGACCCGCGTCCCCGGCGTGAGCCTGCAGTGGTACACGTACGCGGACTACGCGGACCGGGTCTGCCGCCTGGCCGGCGCCCTGCGCGGCCTCGGCCTGCAGAAGGGCGCGCGGGTCGGCACCTTCGCCTGGAACTCGCACCGGCACATGGAGGTGTACTTCGCCGCGCCGCTGATGGGCATGGTGCTCCACACCGTCAACATCCGGCTCTCCACCCAGGACATCACCTACATCGTCAACCACGCGGGCGACGAGGTGCTGATCGTCGACGCGAGCCTCTGGCCCATCCTCGAGCCGATCCGCAAGGACCTCACCACCGTCAAGCACATCATCGTCATGAAGGACACGCCGGACGGGGTGGTGCCGCCGGGCGCGCTCGACTACGAGCAGCTCGTGACGGGCACCGCCCCGGTCACCGAGTGGCCGCGCATCGAGGAGACCGACGCGGCCGGCATCTGCTACACCTCCGGCACCACCGGGCACCCCAAGGGCGTCGTCTACACCCACCGCGCGATCTATCTCCACTGCTTCGCCTCCTCCACGGTGGACGTGCTCGGCATCTGCGAGCGCGACGTGATCCTGCACATCGTGCCCATGTTCCACGCCAACGCGTGGTGCGTGCCCTTCGCGGGGGTGATGAACGGGGCCACCCAGATCTTCGGGGGGCCGAACCCGCAGCCACGGGACATCATCGAGATCGTCCACCACGAGAAGGTCACCCTGGTGGGCGCGGTCCCCACGGTGTGGATCGCGATCCAGGCCATCCTCGAGAAGGAGCCGCAGTGGGACATCTCGTCGATCCGCTGCATCCCGATCGGCGGGTCGGCCGCGCCCCGCACCCTCATCGAGCTGTTCGACAAGAAGTACGGGGCCTACATGCTCCACGCCTGGGGCATGACCGAGATGACGCCGCTCGGCAGCGTCTGCCGGCCCCGCTCCTACATGGACGCGCTCCCCGAGGACGAGCGCTACGCGGTGCGGGCCAAGCAGGGTGCGCCGGTGGCCGGCGTCGACATGAGGATCGTGGACGACGCGGGCAACGTGCTGCCGTGGGACGGGCGGAGCGCGGGCGAGATCCAGGTGCGCGGGCCGTGGGTGACCAGCGGGTACTACAACAACCCCGAGGGCGCGGCCCAGTTCACCAAGGACGGCTGGTTTCGCACCGGCGACGTGGCCTCGCTCGATCCCGACGGCTACATCCAGATCACCGACCGCACCAAGGACCTGATCAAGTCGGGCGGCGAATGGATCTCGAGCGTGGACATGGAGACCACGATCATGGGCCATCCGAAGGTCCTGGAGGCCGCGGTGATCGCGGTGCCGCACGAGCGCTGGGTGGAGCGGCCGCTCGCCTGTATCGTGCCCAAGCCCGAGCACAAGGCCAGCATCACCGCCGAGGAGATCTACGAGTACCTCACGCCCCGCGTGGCCAAGTGGTGGCTCCCGGACGAGATCGTCTTCATCGAGGCGGTGCCCAAGACCAGCGTGGGCAAGTTCGACAAGAAGGTCCTCCGCGACCGCTTCAAGACCTGGAAGCCGAGATAGGGCTAGCAGCGCTTCGCGAGGGCGGGCCAGTCTTCGGTGGGGAGGAGGGGCTCGGGCGTGCCCCTCCAGGCGGCGGCCATGCTCCGGAGGCGGGCGATACGCTCGTCGGCGAGCGGGTGGGTCGAGAAGTAGGTCAGCGCCTTCGGCTGGCTACCCTCCTCCCGCCGGATCGTGTCGAAGAAGCCGATCATGCCGGTCGGATCGATGCGCGCGGCCAGCAGCATCTTCATCCCCTCGATGTCCGCCTCGTCCTCCGCCCGCCGCGAGTAGCGCAGCTCCCCGAGCGTGCGCGCGGTCTGGAGCCCGTACGCGAGCGGGCCGGTCACGTCGCCGGTCAGCGCCATCAGCAGCAGGCCGGTCGAGGCGTCCTGGATCACCGCGCGGGTCGTGTGCCGCCGCAGCACGTGCTGCAGCTCGTGGGCGACGACGCCGGCCAGCTCCTCCGGGGTACGCGTGCGCTCGAGCAGGCCCGTGAAGATGACGACGTTGCCGCCGGGCAGCGCGTGCGCGTTCACGATCGGTCGGTTCACCACGTACACCTGCAGCGTGTAGGGTGACGGCGGCGCGGGCGCGGTGAGCCGGCGCACGATCTCGTCCATCGTCGCGGCCAGGCGCGGGTCCCCGCAGCGGCGGTCGACCGGGGCCAGGTAGGCGATCGCCGACCGGCCCACGTTCTCCTCCCAGGCCACCGGCACTCGCGGCGCGGCGAGGGCGGCCAGCGCCGGGATGCCCCAGAGGTAGATCGCGGCGGTGACCGCGAGCACGCCGGCCGCGGCCGCGATGGTCCAGCGCACGCGCGCCCGGCGCCGGCGGGGGTCGTGGAAGCGCAGCCGCAGG
>DATFAJ010000122.1:0-4667 GCA_035254745.1 Candidatus Methylomirabilota bacterium
ACCACCACCCACGCCGACGCGGTCGCGGCGATGATCGCCGGCCTCGCCGAGCGGAGCGAGTGAGTGTGCGATCGCGGGCCTCGCGACGGGATCTCCTCCGGGCGGGCGCGGCGGCCCTGGGCGCGCTGCTGATGGGGACGCCGGCCCGCGGGCAGGGCGTCCTGGAGCGGCCGATTCCCCGGTCGGGCGAGACGCTGCCCGCCGTCGGTCTCGGCACCTGGCAGGTGTTCGACGTGGCGGGCGACGCGCGGGAGCTCGGGCAGGCGCGCGAGACGCTGCGGATGTTCGTGGAGGGGGGCGGGCGCGTGGTCGACAGCTCGCCCATGTACGGCAGCTCGGAGACGGTGACCGGGCAGCTCGCGGCCGAGCTCGGCGTGCGGCCGCGGCTCTTCGTCGCCACCAAGGTCTGGACGACCGGCAAGCAGGCCGGCATCCGTCAGATGGAGGACTCGATGCGCAAGCTGCGCGTCGAGCGGCTCGACCTGATGCAGGTGCACAACCTGGTGGACGTGCAGACCCATCTGACCACGCTCGCGGACTGGCGAGCGGCCGGCCGCGTGCGCTACGTGGGCGTCACCCACTATCACGCGGGCGGTCACGCCGAGCTCGGGCGGCTCGTGCGCCGGGGTGACGTCGACTTCGTCCAGGTCAACTACTCGCTCGCCGAGCCGGAGGCCGACGCGCGCCTGCTCGGGGTCTGCGCGGAGGCGCGGGTCGCGGTGATCGTGAACCGCCCCTTCGCGGAGGGTGCGATGTTCGGGCGGGTGAAGGGCCGCGCGGTGCCCGAGTGGGCCCGCGAGGCGGGCTGCGCGAGCTGGGCGCAGTACTTCCTCAAGTGGATCCTGGGGCACCCCGCGGTCACTTGCGTGATCCCGGGCACGCGCAATCCCAGGCACGTGGCGGACAATCTCGGGGCGATGGCGGGGCCGCTGCCGGACGCGGCGCTGCGCCTGCGCATGAGCGAGCACTTCGGATCGCTGTAGGTCATTTCAGGGAGGAGATCATGCCGCGCAACGAGGCCGGGACGTATCGTCACATCGAGGTGGTGCCGGTGAGCGGGTCGCTCGGAGCCGAGATCCGCGGGGTCAACGTGGCCGCGGCGCTCGACGACGCGGTGATCGGGGAGATCCGCCGGGCCCTCCTCGATCACCTGGTCGTGTTCTTCCGCGATCAGAAGCTCACGCCCCACGAGCAGCTCGCCTTCGCGGGGCGCTTCGGGGAGCCGATGGAGTACCCGCAGCTCAAGGGGCTGCCCGAGTGCCCGCTGATCACCCCGGTGCTCAAGCTCGCCGACGAGAAGATCAACTTCGGCGGGGTGTGGCACACCGACACCACCTACCTCGCCCAGCCGCCGATGGCCAGCATGCTCTACGCGGTGGAGCTGCCGCCCTACGGCGGCGACACCATCTTCGCCAACCAGTACCAGGCCTACGAGACGCTCTCGGAGGGGCTGCGGCGGACGCTCGCCGGGCTGGTCGCGGTCAACACCTCGACCAAGGCGGACGCGTCGAAGACGCGCGAGGACCGGCTGCGGGCGGCGGGCGTCGAGATGAAGGTGCTGGTCAGCGAGCACCCCGCGGTGCGGACGCATCCGGAGACCGGGCGGAAGGCGCTCTACGTCAACCACGGGCACACCGCGCACTTCAAGGGCTGGACCGAGGAGGAGAGCCGGCCGCTGCTCGAGTACCTCTTCGCGCAGCAGGTGCGGCCCGAGCTCTGCTGCCGCTTCCGCTGGGAGCCGGGCTCGATCGCGTTCTGGGACAACCGCTGCGCCCAGCACAACGCGGTCAACGACTACGCCGGCTTCAAGCGCCTCATGCACCGCGTGACGCTGGCGGGGGACACGCCGCGCTGACCCCTTATCTCCCGGTCCAGCGGGGCTTGCGCTTCTCCACGAAGGCCTTCGCGCCCTCGACGCGGTCCTCGGTGGTGCGGAGCAGGGTGGCCAGGTCGTTCTCGAGGCGGATGCCGTCCTCGAGGGGCAGGCCGAGGCCGCCGACCACCGCTTCCTTGGCGTAGCGCAGCGCCACCGGCGCCTTGTCCGCGAGCGTGCGGGCGAGGGCCTGCGCGGCCGACGGCAGCTCGGCCACCGGCACCACGCGCTCGACCAGGCCGATGCGCAGGGCCTCCGCGGCGGGGATGCGCATGCCGGTCATGATCATCTCGAGGGCCTTGCCGCGGCCGACCAGGCGCGGCAGCCGCTGGGTGCCGCCGCCGCCCGGGATGATCGCGAGGTTGATCTCGGTGAGGCCGAGCTGCGCGTCCTCGGCCGCGATGCGGATGTCGCAGGCGAGCGCCATCTCGAGCCCGCCCCCGAAGGCGTAGCCGCGGATCGCGGCGATGATCGGCTGGGGGCAGCGCTCCATCTCCCGCCGGAAGTCGACGCGCCGCCGGGCCTCGCGGAACTGGGTCGGCACCGGCGGCTCGAGGAACTCGCGGATGTCGGCGCCCGCGGAGAAGGCCTTCTCCCCCGCGCCGGTGACCACCACCGCCCGCACGGCGTCGTCGCCGCGCAGGCGCGTGAACACCTCCAGCAGCTCGCGGCGCATGGCCTGGTTCATCGCGTTGTGCACGTCGGGACGGTTCAGGGTGACGGTGGCCACTCCGTCGGCCTGCTCGTAGCGGATGGCCTCGTACTTGGTCGCGTCGCTCATGGGGCGAGGTCCTTGCCGGCCACCACGCCGCGGCGGCGCAGGTCGGCGATCTCGTGATCGGCATAGCCCGCCTGGCGCAGCACCTGGGTGGTGTGCTGGCCGAGGGTGGGCGGCGGGCCCGCGTCGGGGGCCTGCGTCTCGGAGAAGCGCAGCGGCTGGCCCATCAGCGAGAGCGGGCCCAGCTCGGGGTGGTCGTACTGGACGATCATCTTGTGGTAGAGCACGGCCGGGTCGCGCATGAACTGCTGGAGCGACTGGGTCAGGGCCGCCGGAATGTCGTTGTCGGTGAGGATCCGCACCCACTCCGCGGCCGGCTTGGAAGCGAATGCGCTCTCCAGCAGCGGCATCAGGGCCTCCGCGTTGTCACGGCGGGCCACCCAGGAGCCGAACCGCGGGTCCTGGGCCAGGTCCTCGCGGCCGATCACCTTGCAGAGCTTCACCCAGAACGACTGGTTGCCCACCGCGAGGAAGAACGATTCCCCGTCACCCGCCTGGTAGAGCCGGTAGGTGGGCGTGTTGCGGTAGACGACCTCGTGGCCCGGGTAGTCGACGACGAGGCCCGACTGCAGCGCGAGCACCGCCTGCAGCAGCGAGGTCTGCACGCGCTGGCCTCGCCCGGTGCGCTCGCGCACGAACAGGGCGGCCAGGATCGCCTGGCAGGCCAGCGCCGCGCAGTAGTAGTCGGTGGGCGCGATGCGCAGGTACTGGGGCGCCGCGCCGAAGCCCTGGAGCGTCATGAGGCCGCCCATCGCCTGCAGCAGCGGGTCGAAGCCGGGGCGGTCCTTGTACGGGCCGTCGGAGCCGAACGCGGTAACGGTGGAGTAGACGAGCCGCGGGTTGAGGGCGCGCAGCGTCTCGTAGTCGACCCCGAGCCGCTCCACCACGCCGGGGCGCATGTTCTCCATGACCACGTCGGCGTGCTGGGCCAGACGGTGAACGATGGCGCGACCGTCGGGCTCCTTCAGGTTGACCGCGAGCGAGCGCTTGCCGCGGTTCCAGCCGTAGAAGCCGCTCAGCTCGCGGAAGGAGTCGCCCTCGATGGCCTCGACCTTGATCACGTCGGCGCCCAGGTCGGCCAGCATCATCGCCCCGTAGGAGCCGGCGATGTACGACGTGAGATCGACGACCTTCACGCCTTCCAGGGCGCCCCCCTCACCCTGCCCTCTCGCCCCTTGGGAGAGAGGGCAGGGGCGAGGGGGCTGGTCGGCGGGCGTCATGCGCCGGCGAGACCCCGGACGATCAGCTCGCGGTGGTGGGCGGCGTCGCCGTAGAGGGGCTCGAGGGACTTGGCGCGCTTGAAGTAGAGGTGGAGGTCGTACTCCCAGGTGAAGCCGATGCCGCCGTGGACCTGGATCGCGTCGCCGCAGACCTTGCGGGCGGACTCGCTCACGTAGGACTTGCAGATGGAGGCCGCGCCGGCCGCGTCCTCCGCGCCGGCGGTCAGCGCCCACGCCGCGTAGTAGACCGCGGAGTGCGAGTTCTCGACCTCGACCAGCATCTCGGCGCACCGGTGGCGGATGGCCTGGAACGAGCCGATGAGCTGGCCGAACTGCTCGCGCACCTTGGCGTAGCCCACGCTCATGTCGAGGCAGCGGCGGGCCGCGCCCAGCATCTCGGCCGAGGCGCCCACCGCGGCGCGGCGCAGGAGCGCGTCCAGCACCGAGCTCGCGCCGCCCGCCGAGCCCACCAGCGCGTCGGCGGGCACCGCCGCGTCGGCCAGGCGCAGCTCCGACCAGCGGTTGCCGAGGTCGATGCCGACCATCGGGGTGAGCGTCACCCCGGCGGCGCGCGGGTCCACCAGGAAGAGCGAGAGGCCCTCGGGCGCGCGCGCCGGGACCAGCACCACGTCGGCCACGTGCGCCCACGGCACGAAGCGCTTGATCCCGGAGAGGCGCCAGCCGTCGCCCGCGCGGGTCGCGGTCGCCGCGGTGGCGACGGGATCCCAGTCGAGCCCGTCCTCGAGGAGGGCCGCGCTCGCGCGCGCCTGGCCCGACGCGATCGCGGGCAGCCACT
>DATFAJ010000123.1:0-19065 GCA_035254745.1 Candidatus Methylomirabilota bacterium
GCGATCGTCGATCCGGATGAACCCGCCGCGGTCGGTGAGGCGCACGCGCGTCGCCTCGAGCCCGAGGCCTCCGCTCCGGGCTCGGCGGCCCACCGCCACCAGCACCCGGTCGAACGGCTGGGTGCCCTGGCCCTCGAGCACGGCTTCGATGCGGTCGCCGGCCTCGCGCAGCCCGGTCACCTTCGTGCGCAGGTGGATGGCCGCGAACAGCTTGTCGACCCGTCGCTGCAGCGGCTGGACCAGGTCACGGTCCACGCCGGGCAGGAGACCCTCGGTCATCTCGACGAGGGTGACGCGGCTGCCGAGGGTCGCGTACACCGTGCCGAGCTCGAGCCCGATGTAGCCGCCGCCGATCACCAGGAGGCGCTCCGGGATCTCGGGGAGCTCGAGCGCGGCCGTCGAGTCCATCACCCGCTCGCTCGTGAGCGCCACGCCGGGAAGCGGGCTCGGCTCGGATCCGGTGGCCACGATGGCGTGCTTGAAGCGGATCTTCCGGAGCGTGTCGTCCTCGATGCGCAGGGTGCTCGAGTCCTCGAAGGCGGCGCGCCCGCCGACCACGGTCACGCCCTTGGACTTGGCCACCGCGCCGAGCCCTCGCGCCAGCTTGCCCACCACGCGCTCCTGCTTCCACTTGCGCAGGGGATCGAGCGAGATGCGCGGCTCGCCGAAGTCGACGCCCCACTCCTTGGCGCGCTCCGCCTCGCTCAGCACCGCCGCCACGTGGAGCAGGGCCTTGCTCGGGATGCAGCCCTCGAAGAGGCAGGCCCCGCCCAGGCGGGCGCCGGCGTCGATCACCACCGTCTCGAGCCCGAGCTCGGCGGCGCGGAACGCGGCGGAGTAGCCGCCGGGGCCGCCGCCGATCACCGCGACGTCCACCTCGTCCACCATGTCGCCCATCACCATCAGCCGAGGTCTCCGATGAGGCGCTCGGGCGCCTCGAGCAGGCTCACGATGTCGGTCGCGAAGCGAGCGCCGTCGGCCCCGTCGGCGACACGGTGATCGAAGGTCAGGGTGATCGGCAGCATGAGCCGTGGCACGACCTGGCCCTGGCGTACCACCGGCTCCTGGCGCGCGCGCGCGACGGCCAGGATGGCGACTTCCGGGTAGTTGATGATCGGGATCGCCGCGGTCCCGCCCAGCGTCCCGATGTTCGTGATCGTGAAGGTGCCCCCGCGGAGGTCGTCGAGCGCGGCTCGGCCGTCGCGCACGCGCTGGGCGAGGGCGCCGAGCTCCCGGCCGATCTCGAGCACCGGCTTGCCGTCCACGTCGCGGAGCACCGGCACGATCAGGCCGCGCGGGGTGGCCACCGCCACGCCCAGGTGGTAGTAGCGCTTGAGGATCAGCTCGCCCGCCGCGGGGTCGAGGCTCGCGTTGAACTGGGGATGGGCGCGCAGCGCGAGCGCGGCCGCCTTCAGCAGGAAGGCGGTGAGGGTGAGCGTCACCCCGCGGACGCGCGCCGGCTCGAGGTTGCGGGCGATGATCGCGTCGAGCTCGGTGATGTCGGCGCGGTCGAAGTGGGTGACGTGCGGGACCAGCGTGGCCGAGAGCGTCATGCGCTCCGCGATGGTCCGGCGCAGGTGGGAGAGGGGCTGTCGCTCGACCGGGCCCCACTGCTCGAAGCGCGGCAGGGGCGGTGGCTCGAGGCCGATGCTCGTCAGCGGCTTGGCCGGGCCGCCGGGCATCGCCTCCCCGGTCGCGGGCTGCGGCCGCGTCTCGCTCGCCGCGGGCGCCGGGCGCACCCCGGCCGCTCCGGCCGCCGCGGCCCGCACGTCGGTGTCGAGCACGCGGCCGCCCGGCCCGCTGCCGCGTACTGTGCGGAGGTCGACGCCCAGCTCGCGGGCGAGCCGGCGGGTGGCGGGCGTCGCGGCCACCGGGCCGCCCGCGGGCGCGCTCTCGCGCACGGGCGGCCGAGCCGTCGGCGCAGTCGATGCGGTCGGTGCCGGCACCGTCCTGGTCGGCGCGGCGGTTGCGGTGGCGGGGGCGCCGTTGTCGGCGAAGGTGACGAGCACGGCGCCGACCTTCACGGTCTGCCCCGGTCTCACGTGGATCTTCTCGACCCGGCCGCCGATGGGAGAGGGGATCTCCACCTGCGCCTTGTCGGTCTCCACCTCGAGCAGCGGGGCGTCCTCGCCGATGACCTCGCCCTCGCGCACGAGCACCGCGACGATCTCGGCCTCGGTAAGGCCTTCTCCCAGGTCCGGGAGGGCAAACTCGCGCGGCATATACGGAAAGCTAGAAGGCGAGTGTCTCGCGGCAGGCCGCGAGCACGCGGGGCACGTCGGGGACGTTGGCGCGCTCTCGGGCGAAGCCCACGAAGGGCACGTCGTGGGCGGTCACGCGGCGGACCGGCGCCTCGAGGGAGAGGAACGCCGCCTCCATGATGCTGGCCGCGATCTCGGCCCCGGGCCCGAAGCTCCGCGGCGCCTCGTGGATCACGACCGCCCGCCCGGTCTTGCGCACCGAGGCGGCCAGCGTCTCGCGGTCGAGCGGGGAGATGGTCAGGAGGTCGACGATCTCGACCTCGACGCCGCTCTCCTCGTGGAGCTGCTCGGCCGCCTCCCGGGCCACGCGGAGCATGGCCCCGTAGGCGACCAGCGTCAGGTCGGTGCCGGGTCGGTCCACGTGGGCGCGCCCGATCTCCATCGTCTCGATCTCGTCCGGCACGTCCTCCTTGGCGGCGTGGTAGAGCGCCTTCGCCTCGAAGAAGATCACCGGATCGGGATCGCGGATGGCCGCGGCGAGCAGCGCCCGGGCGTTCCGCGGGCCGGAGGGGATCACCATCTTGAGCCCGGGGATGTGGGCGTAGAACTGCTCCTCGCTCTCCGAGTGGTGCTCGAGCGCGCGCACCCCGCCGCCGTAGGGCATCCGCACCACCATCTGGCAGCCGAAGCGGCCCTGGCTGCGCGTGCGATACCGGGCCGCGTGGTTCTCGATCTGGTGGAAGCACTGGAAGGCGAAGCCCGAGAACTGGATCTCGCAGACCGGCTTGAGCCCGTAGAGGGCCATGCCCACCGAGGCCCCGATGATGCCGGCCTCGGCCAGCGGGCTGTCCACCACGCGGGTGCCGCCGAACTTGCGGTGCAGGTCCTCGGTGACGCGGAAGACGCCGCCGTCGCCTCCCACGTCCTCGCCGATGATGAGCACGTCCGGGTCCCGCTCCATCTCCTGCAGGAGCGCCAGGTTGAGGGCCTTCACCATGTTCAGCTTCGCCACGGCCGCCTCTGGCCCCGCATCGGCGGGCTCTCGGGGTTCGCCGGCGCGGGCTCGCCGGCTCCACCGGTCGCGCCCCCGGACGCCGGCGCGCCCGGGGTCTTCGGGTCGGCCGCGGGCTGCGCGAGCCGGGCCTGCATCTCGGCCCGCTGCGCTTCGAGCGGGGCCGGCCGGGTGGCGTAGGCGTGGTCGAACATGCCGAGCGGGTCCGCGGGCCCGACCGCCTCGAAGGCCTGGACCGCCCGCGCGATCTCCGCGTCGATCTCCTCATCGAGGCCGGCGTCCAGGAGGTTCCGCTTCTGCAGGTAGGCGCTGAAGCGGGTGAGCGGGTCCTTGCGCTCCCACGCCTCGACCTCCTCGGCCGAGCGGTACTTCGTGGGATCGTCGGAGGTGGTGTGCACGCCCAGCCGGTAGGTCACGCACTCGATCAGGGAGGGCCCGTCACCGCGCCGCGCCCGCTCCACCGCCTCGCGGCTTGCCGCGTAGACCGCGAGCAGGTCGTTGCCGTCGACCTGCAGGCCCGGGAAGCCGTAGGCGAGGGCCTTCTGGGCGATGGTGCGCGAGTGGGTCTGCTTCTTGAGCGGGATGGAGATCGCCCACTGGTTGTTCTGGACGACGAAGACCAGCGGCAGGTGCCAGACCCCGGCGAAGTTCATCGCCTCGTGGAAGTCGCCCTCGGAGGTGGCCCCGTCACCGCAGTACACCATCACCACCGCGTCGTCGCCGCGGTACTGCGCGGCGTAGGCCAGGCCCACCGCGTGCGGCAGCTGGGTGCCGACCGGGATGCAGATGGGCAGGTCACGCTGATCCGGCGCGGGCTGTCCGCCCTCGAGATAGCCGGCGAAGAAGAGCAGCACCTTCTCCATCGTCCAGCCGCGCCAGAGCATGGCCGCGGTCTCGCGGAATGACGGCACCATCCAGTCGGTGCGGCGCAGGATGGCCGTGCTGCCGATCTGGGCGGCCTCCTGGCCCTTGATCGGCGCGAACGTGCCGATCCGTCCCTGTCGCTGCAGCCGCAGCATGCGCTCGTCGAAGCGGCGCCCCAGGCGCATCGCCCGGTAGAGGCGCTGGAGCTCCTCGGGGGCGATCTCGGGCTCGAGGGCGGAGTCCAGGTTGCCGTCGCTGTCCAGGATGGACAGGTGCTCGACGGTGAACTGCGGCTCGATCGTGGTCCTCGGCATGGGCCGGCTCGTTCTCTTGCATTCTACCCCGGACCGCCCTAGGCGGCCCCGGCGAAAGCGGGTAATCTCTCTGCCATGCGCGTCCGGGTTCGGGTGCCGGCCACTTCCGCCAACCTGGGCCCCGGATTCGACGCGCTCGGCCTGGCGCTGGCGCTCCACAACGAGGTCACGATCGAGGAAGCCGATCGGGTCTCGGTCACGGTGGAGGGCGAGGGGAGCGGTCGCCTCGACGCGGGCGCCAAGAACGTCGTCGCGCGCGGGGCCGCGCTCGCGTTCGAGATCGCGGGCCGCGCGTTCCCGGGCGCCCGCCTCCACTGCGTCAACCGCATCCCGCTGAGCCGGGGGCTGGGTTCGAGCGCGGCCGCGTGGGTCGGCGGCCTGCTCGCCGCGAACGCCCTCATGGGCGAGCCGCTCGACCGCGACGGGCTGCTCGCCGCCGCGACCCGCGCGGAGGGCCACCCCGACAACGTGGCCGCCGCGCTCCTCGGGGGGCTCACCGTGTCCTGCGCCGACGGCGCGCGCGTGACCGCGGTCGGCCTGCCGGTGCCGCGCGAGGTCGAGTGGGTGGTCCTGCTCCCGGAGACCGAGAGCTCGACTCGCGAAGCCCGCGCGGTGCTGCCGGAGTCGGTGCCGCGGGCCGACGCGATCTTCAACGTGCAGCGCGTGAGCCTGCTCCTCGCCGCGCTCGGCGCCGGGCGCACCGACCTGCTCGAGCTGGCGATGCAGGACCGGCTCCACCAGCCCTATCGCCGGCGGCTCTTCCCCTGGATGGACGCGGTGGCCTCCGCCGGGCGCGGGGCGGGCGCGCTCGGCTGCGTGCTGAGCGGCGCGGGCCCGTCCCTGCTCGCCGCGGTGCGTCCGCGTGGCGGCGAGCCCGTGGCCCGGGCCATGGAAGAGGCCCTGCGCGCGGCCGGGATCGCGGGACGGGCGCTCCACCTGCCCGCCGATCCGCACGGCGCCGCGTGGGAGCGGCTCCCCGAGACTTGACTCGCGCTCGGAGCAGGCAGTACGATCCGAGCAAGGTGTATCCGTGATCAAGAGTGACCGCTGGATCCGGCGGCAGGCCCTCGAGAAGGGCATGATCAAGCCCTTCGAGGACCGGCAGGTCCGCAAGGGCGGGATCTCCTTCGGGCTGTCCTCCTACGGCTACGACATCCGGATCGCGGACGAGTTCAAGATCTTCACCAACATCAACACCACCATCGTGGATCCGAAGGCCTTCGATCCGCGCTCCTTCGTCGACTACCAGGGAGAGGTGGCGCTGATCCCGCCCAACTCGTTCGCGCTGGGTCGGTCGGTCGAGTACTTCAAGATCCCACGCAACGTGCTGACGATCTGCGTGGGGAAGTCCACCTACGCGCGGTGCGGCATCATCACGAACGTGACCCCGTTCGAGCCGGAGTGGGAGGGGTACGTGACGCTCGAGATCAGCAACACCACCCCGCTGCCGGCGAAGATCTACGCCAACGAAGGCATCGCGCAGGTCCTGTTCTTTGAATCGGACGAGGCCTGCGAGACGTCGTATGCTGACAGGCAGGGGAAGTATCAGGGCCAGCAGGGGATCGTGCTGCCGACCGTCTAGGCCCTGAGACCGGTCCCGCGAACGCGGGGCCAGGAGGTGACGTCCGATGGCTGAGCAAAAGAAGAAGGAGACGAGGCCGACCAAGCCCAACGAGGGCGGTGGCGACGACGGCGGCTCGGGGAGCGCCGACCTCTCCAAGAAGGGCAAGAAGATCAAGGAAGAGCTGGACAACCTGCTGGACGAGATCGACGACATCCTCGAGGAGAACGCCGAGGAGTTCGTGAAGAGCTACGTCCAGCGCGGCGGCCAGTAGCCGCGCGTCAACCCGAGGAGCCGGAGCCGTACCATGCCGATCTACGAATACGGGTGCTTGGCCTGCGGAGCGCAGTTCGAGAAGTTCATGCAGGTGGCGACCGCGGTGGCCTGCCCGTCGTGCGCGAGCGATCGGGTCAGCCGGCGTCTCTCGGTGGTGGGGGTGAAGGTGGGCGGGCGGATGAGCGATCCGTCGGCCGCCGGCCCCGCAGCCGGAGGTGGGGGCTGCTGCGGAGGCGGCTGCGGCTGCCACTGATCGGGATCGTCGGCCGCGCGTGGTCACGGGGGCCTTCGGGCCCCTTCGTCGTCTTGCCTGACCGTTGCCCCGGCTCCCCTCGCTAGACAGCGCCCCGCCCCGCTTCTATACTCGGCCCGTGGATCTACGCCAGCTCGAGATCTTCGTCAAGGTTGCCGAGCTCGGCTCGTTCTCCCGGGCCGCCCAGACGCTGTTCCTGACCCAGCCGACCGTCTCCGAGCACATCCGGACCCTGGAGGACGAGCTGGGCGTGCGTCTGCTCGACCGGCTCGGGCGCGGCGCCGCGGTCACCAAGGGGGGCGCGCTGCTCCTGGGCTACGCCCAGCGCATGCTCGCGCTGTCGCGCGAGGCGCGCCAGGCGATGGAGAGCTTCCAGGGGCGCATGAGCGGGGACCTGCTGGTGGGCGCCAGCACCATCCCGGGCGAGTACATCCTCCCGGCCCTGATCGGGCGCTTCAAGGAGAAGTTCCCCGACATCGCCATCACCCTGCTGATCGGGGGCAGCCAGGCGGTCACCGAGTGGGTGCTGGAGGGCCGGGCCGAGATCGGCGTGGTCGGCGCGCGATCGAGCCACCGCGCCATCGAGTACCGCGAGCTCTTCCCGGACGACATCGTGCTGATCGTGAGCGCGGCCCACCCGTGGCACGGGCGCCAGCGGGTGACCCTCGAGGAGCTGCGGGGCGAGCCGCTGCTGCTGCGCGAGCAGGGCTCGGGCACGCGGGCCGCGCTGGAGGCGGCCCTGGGCGCCGCCGGGACCGACATCGGCGCGTTCCGGGTCGTCGGCGAGATGGGCTCGACCCAGGCGATCAAGCAGGCGGTCAAGGCGGGCGTCGGCGTGTCGCTGGTGTCGCGCCGGGCGGTGGAGGAGGAGTGCCGCGCGGGCAGCCTCTGGTGCCTGCGCGTGCAGGATCTCGCGATCAGCCGCGCCTTCTACCTCGCCACGCACCGGGAGCGCAGCCGCTCTCCGCTCGCCGAGGCCTTCCGCGGCTTCGTCGAGACCGAGGCCAGCTGACGCCCCGCTCCCGGCGGTCCCGCTCCCGATGGACACTCGCCTGATCGATCCGAAGACCGGCAAGGAGATCCGCCTCACCGCCTACGCGGCGTGCGCGGGGTGAGCCTCCAAGATGGGTCCTGGAGATCTCCAGGACGTGCTCGGCGACCTCCGGCAGGAGGAGCACGCCGATCTGCTGGTCGGGCTCGGGCGGAGCGATGACGCCGCAGTCTACCGGGTGACCGACGAGGTGGCCATCGTCGAGACGGTCGACTTCTTCCCTCCCATCGTGGACGATCCGTATCTCTACGGCGCGATCGCGGCGGTCAACTCGATGTCCGACGTGTACGCCATGGGCGGGCAGGTGCTCTTCGCCCTGAACGTGGCCGGCTTCCCGCGTGACTTGCCCAAGGAGATCATCGCCGCCGTCTTCCGCGGCGGCGCCGACAAGGTGCGCGAGGCGGGCGGCGTCGTGGCGGGCGGGCACACCGTGGTGGACGCCGAGCCCAAGTACGGCCTCTGCGTCACCGGCCGCGTGGACCCGCGCCGCGTGCTCCTCAAGGGCGGCCTGCGGGCGGGGCAGCACGTCTTCCTCTCGAAGCCGCTCGGCACCGGGGTGATCGCCACCGCGGCCAAGAACGACGTCTGCGACCCGGCGGTGCTCGACGGCGCGGTGCAGAGCATGCTCCGGCTGAATCGCGTCGCGGCCGAGGTCGCGCAGGAGGCGGGCGCCACCGGCGCCACCGACATCACCGGCTTCGGCCTGCTCGGCCACGCCGGCGAGATGGTGGAGGCCTCGGGCGCCGGGCTGACGCTCCGCAGCCGTGACCTCCCGCTGCTGCCGGGCGCGCTCGCGCTGGCCGAGCGGGGCAGCTTCAGCGGCGGCATGGGCCGCAACCGCCGCCACCTCGACGAGGCCTTCGGGGCCCGCGGGCGACTGCGGATCGAGCCCGCGGTGCCGGAGGCGCTGGTGAAGCTCCTCTGCGAGTCCGAGACGTCGGGCGGCCTGCTCTTCGGGGTCGACGCCTCGCAGGTCGCGGCGGTGCGGGACGGCTTCGCGCGGCGCGGCGAGCCGGTGTGGGAGGTCGGTCTGGTGACGACGGAGCCGGCGCTGGCGGTGGTCTAGCGGGCGGCGTCGGAGCGCTTCAGGAAGGCGATCAGCTTCTGGCGTAACTCGACGGGGAGCTTGGTCTCGGGGGTCTCACGCAGTCGGCGGGCGGCGTCGACGGTGCCCCGGTAGGTGTTGACGAAGGCCACGCAGGGCGGGCAGCCGTCCAGGTGCCACTCCAGCAACTCGGTCTGATCTCGCGGTAGCGTGCCGTCGATGTAGTCGGCCAGGAGCTCCACGCACTCCGGGCAGCCGATCTCCCGCGAGGACCCGTCCATTCGCTCTCCCTCACCGATGAGGCGGTGACCTTGTGACGCAACCTTAACACACGCCCGGGCCGAGGCAAGTCGGTGTTTAGCGGTCCGGCGCATTGCCTTCCCGCGCGCTCACAGTGTAGGCTCGTCGCACTCATGGCCGCTCGGGTGGCTATCCTGACACCGTTCGCGGCTCCGTCGGTCCGGGGTAACGCGATCACGGTCGACCGCATCGCCCACGGGCTCCGGGAGCGCGGGGTGGAGCTTCGCGTCTGGGATCTGTCCGTGGTGCCCGAGACCGCGGTGGAGCACCAGATCGGGCAGTTCGGACCCGTCGTCGTGCACGCCTTCCACGCCCTCCGCGCCGGTCCGGCCGCGCTCCGCCTGGCCCGCCGCGCGAACGTGCCCCTGCTCGTGACGGTCACCGGCACCGACGTCAATCACGATCTGAAGGATCCGGACTCGGCGCCGGTCGTGCGCCGGGTGCTGGAGGGCGCGGCCGCGATCACCGTGTTCCACGAATCGATGCTGGCCGTGATCGTGGAGGCCTTGCCGGACGCCGCGGCCCGGATCGTGGTGATTCCGCAGAGCGCATTCTTCGGGCCGGCGCCGGCCGAGCACTGGCCTCTGGCCGCCGCGCTCCAGCGCGCGCCGGGGCCGATCATGCTCTTCCCGGCCGGGATCCGGAGCGTGAAGCGCCCGCTCCTGCCCCTCGAGGCGCTCGACCCTCTGCTCGCCGAGCACCCGGGGCTCGAGCTCGTGTACGTGGGGCCGATCCTCGATCCGGCGGCCGGCGAGGATCTCCTGCGGGCCCTGCCGTCCTACCCGTGGGCGCGCCACGTGGGGGCGGTGCCCCACAACCGGATGGCCGCCCTGCTCGAGCTCTCCGACGTGGTGCTCAACTGCTCGCTCTCGGAGGGCGGCATGGCCAACTCGGTGCTCGAGGCCCTCTCCCTCGGACGCGCGGTGCTCGCGTCCGATATCCCGGGCAACCGCTCGCTCGTCGAGGACGGCGTCACCGGGATGCTGTTCGGCTCGCCCGAGGAGATGGCCACCAAGGCGGATCGCCTGCTCAAGGATCCTGACTTTCGCGCCCGGCTCGGCCAGGCCGGCCGCGAGCGCGTGAGCGCGCGCTTCGGCCGGGACCGCGAGACCGACGGCTACCTCGCCGCGTACACGCGTCTGACCCCCGCGGTCGGCTGAGACGGCGCTCGCCGCGGCGCCAGATTTCGGCACGTCGCGCGCGCCGAGCGGCCAGATCGGGCAAGTAGTTGACGGGGGTGGGACGCCCCCCTATGATGAATCAATTCCAAGGCGGGAAAGGAGCCGTTCATGGCGCAGCCTCCCGTGTCGAGCGAGTCCCAGGAGCAGCGGGTCACCGAGTTCGTCAACGCGTACCAGTCGCTCCGGGCAGAGGTCGGCAAGATCATCGTCGGCCACAACGAGGTCGTCAGCCAGGTCCTGATCGGCCTCTTCGCGGGCGGTCACGTGCTCCTGGAAGGCGTGCCGGGACTCGGCAAGACGCTCCTCATCAAGACGCTCGCCGAGAGCCTCGAGCTGTCCTTCTCGCGCATCCAGTTCACGCCGGACCTGATGCCGGGCGACATCATCGGCACCAACATCATCGTGGAGGACGCGCAGGGGCGGAAGCACTTCCAGTTCCAGCGCGGGCCCATCTTCGGCCACATCCTGCTCGCCGACGAGGTGAACCGGGCCACTCCCAAGACCCAGTCCGCCCTGCTCGAGGGGATGCAGGAGGGCGCGGTGACCGTCTCGGGGGCCGCGCATCCGCTGCCCGCGCCCTTCTTCGTGCTCGCCACCCAGAACCCCATCGAGATGGAGGGCACGTACCCGCTGCCCGAGGCGCAGCTCGATCGGTTTCTGTTCAAGGTGCGGGTGCGCTACCCCGCGCTCGAGGAGCTGACCGAGATCATCGACCGCACCACGCACGTCCGCGCGGTCGAGGTGCGCCGGGTCTTGACCGGCCCGCAGGTGCTCTCGATGCGGGAGCTGGTGCGGGAGATCCCGATCGCCTCGCACGTGCGGGACCTCGCCTCGTTCATCGTCCTCGCGACCCATCCCCAGTGGGAGCGCGCGCCGGAGTCCGCGCGCCGCTTCATCCGGTACGGGGCGAGCCCGCGCGGCGCGCAGGCGCTGGTGCTGGGAGCGAAGGTCCGCGCCCTGTCCGAAGGGCGGTTCAACGTCAGCGTGGACGACCTGCGCGCGATGGCGCTGCCCTCCCTCCGTCACCGGCTCATCCTGAACTTCGAGGGCGAGGCCGCGGGGGTGGACGTCGACGACCTCGTCGGCCAGATCGTCGAGGCCGCCGAGACCATGAGCGGGTCGGGCAAAGAGGTCTTCCTGAGGTAGAGGGAGAGGAGGCGGTCGATGCCCGGTCCCACGGTGATCGAGCGGCTGGTCGCGGACGTCGCCCGGCAGATCCGGCTGCGGCGGGCCGAGTTCTACGGCCTGCGCGGGCTCTTCTGGGGCGCGGTGGCGGCGGTGGTGCCGCTCCTGCTCAAGGAGTCGCTCGGCGGGTGGAGCTACGCGGCGGCGGCCCTGCTGCTGCTCGCCGGCGCGGGAGCGGGCGCGCTCTGGGGAGTCCTGCTCCGGCTGCCCGCCGCCGAGGCGGCCCGGCTCGCCGACCGCGGCTACGGGCTGCAGGAGCGCATCAGCACCGCGCTCGAGTGGGCGGAGCGCCCCGACCGGACCCCGATCGTGGAGGCGCTGGTCGTCGACGCGTCCACGCGTGTCGAGCAGCTCGGCGCCCGGCGCATCATCCCGCGCCGCATGCCGCGCGAGGCCCGGCTCGTGCCGGTCCCCCTGCTGCTCGGGCTCGTGCTCGCGGCCGCTCCGCCGATCCCGCTCCCGCAGGGCCGGCTCCCCAACTTCTCGGTCTCCCGCGACGAGGACGAGGAGAAGGCGCCGGGCGACCGCAGCGGTGACATCCAGCAGGCGGAGCGCAAGCAGGCCACCCGGCGCGATCCGGTGCAGCGCGCGGACGTGCAGGAGCGCAACCTGAGCCCGCGCCTCGGGGGCGGAGGGCAGAGCCAGCCCGGTGACCTGGCCGCGGTCTTCAAGGACACCTCGCTGGGCGGACGTGCGCCCGACTTCAACTCGTTCCTCAAGAAGGGCGACGAGCGGCTCCGGATGCTCGACTCGCTCGATCGGCTGCCGGATCTCCAGAGCGACTTCACCCAGAGCCAGGCGAAGATGGTCTTCCAGAAGGCCAAGGCGCTGCGGGGCGGGCTCGACCCGAACAAGAAGGTCTCCCCGGAGAAGCTGCGCGAGCTGCTGAGCGAGATGGAGCGGCTCGGGCGCAAGAACGGCGGACAGGGCCAGGGCAACTGGTCGGGGGACGCGTTCGAGGGCATGGAGGCGCTCGAGGGCGGGCAGACCGACAAGGCGATGGAGGCCATGGAACGGGCGCTCAACAAGATGCGCTCGATGGAGGAGCGCGGTCGCGACGGGAAGTCGCTGAAGGGCGGGCGCGAGAGCGAGCGGCGGGGCGGGCGGCGCGGGGACAAGGGCTCCGGCCAGCCGGGCGGGCCGGGAGACGAGGGCGACTTCCCCGAGGGCGAGGGCCTGCTGCCCGGACGCGGCAAGAGCGGGGCGCCGAAGGGCGATCCCACCGCGCGGCTGCGCGGGAGCCCCTTCGACGTCGGGGTGGAAGGCGAGGCCCGGGCCGGGCGCAAGCAGGGCATCGACACCAACATGGTGGGCCGCGGGGCCCAGATGCCCTCGCGCATGCAGTACATGGGGGTGCTCGGGCAGTACCGGAAGATGATGGAGGAGTCCATCGCGCGGGAGCAGGTGCCGCGCGACTTCCAGACCCAGGTGAAGGAGTACTTCCAGTCGCTGGATGAGAAATAGCGGCGTGACCACCGTACGCGCCGGGCAGGACATGCTGTCCGCCGACTTCCTCGCCCAGCTGGAGCGCCTGAGCCTCCTCTCGCGCCGCTCGTTCCGCGGGCGGGTCAAGGGCGAGCGGCGCAGCCCGCGCAAGGGCATCAGCGTCGAGTTCTCCGACTTCCGGCCCTACGGGATCGGCGACGACCTGCGCTACGTCGACTGGAACGTCTACGCGCGCCTCGACCGGCTCTACCTCAAGCTGTTCGTCGACGAGGAGGATCTCTGCCTGCACCTCCTGGTCGACGCCTCCGCCTCCATGGGCTTCGGGACGCCGTCGAAGCTCGATCACGCGGCCCGGCTGGCGGGCGCCCTCGGCTTCGTGGGGCTGGTGGGCCTCGAGCGGGTGGGAGTGGGCGTGCTGCGCGAGCGCATGGCGGAGGGCTTCAGCCCGGCGCGCGGGCGGAGCCAGGTGCTGCCCCTCATGAGCTTCCTGGGCCGGCTCACGCCCGGCGGCTCGACCTCGCTGAACGAGGGGCTCGCGGCCTACGCGCTTCGCTCGCGGGAGGCGGGCCTGGCCGTGGTCATCTCGGATCTCATGGATCCGGCCGGCTACGAGCGCGGGCTCAAGGCGCTGCTCGAGCGGCGCTTCGACGTCCACGTCATCCACGTGCTCGCCCCCGACGAGATGAACCCCGGCTTCGGCGGTGACCTGCGCCTGCTCGACGCCGAGACCGACGAGCTGCGCGACCTCACCCTCGACGGCGAGGCCCTGCGCGGCTATCACCAGCGGCTGCGCGAGTTCCTCGAGCGTGCCGAGCAGTTCTGCCGCGGCAACGAGATCGCCTATCACCGGGTGGTGACCGAGACGCCGGTCGAGGAGTTCATGCTGCGCCAGCTCAAGGGGCTCCTGCTCGCATGAACTTCCTGAGCCCGTTCGCGCTGCTGCTCGGCACCCTCGCGGTGCCCCTGCTGCTCCTGTACTTCCTCAAGGTGCGGCGCCGCCAGCTGCAGGTCTCGAGCCTCCTGCTCTGGCAGGCCGCCCTGCGCGACCGTGAAGCCTCCACCTTCTTCCAGCGGCTGCAGCGGGACCCGCTGCTGATCTTGCAGATCCTGGCCCTGCTCGCCCTCACGATCGCGCTGGCGCGCCCGGCGATCACCGTGATGGGGCAAGGCGCGAAGCGGGTCGCCATCGTCATGGACACCTCCGCGTCCATGAAGGCCACCGACGTCTCGCCCTCGCGCTTCGCGCAGGCGCAGCGGGCCGCCCTGGGCCTGCTCGGCCGGCTGGGCGAGGGCGCCGAGGTGATGGTGGTCGAGGCGGGGGTGCAGCCGAAGGTGCTGGTGCCGTTCACCCGCGAGCACGACCGGGTGGCCTCGGCCCTCCGCTCGATGGAAGGGCACGACGTGCCCAACCGCCTCGCCGAGGGGCTCCGCACCGCGCGGGCCCTGGTCGGCTCGGATCCCCGCGCCGAGATCCACGTGTTCACCGACGGGGCGCACCCGGAGGCGGCGAACGCGCAGGGCGACGACGTGCGGGTGCGCTGGACGGGGGTGGGACGCCGCGCCCACAACGTGGGCATCACGAGCCTCGCGGTGCGCCGGAACTATTTCGGCGCCTACAACTCGCAGGCCTTCTTCTCGGTGGGGAACTTCTCGTCGGAGCCCCAGACCTTCTCCCTCCGCCTCACCCTCGACGACGACACCCTCACCGAGCGCACCCTCACCCTCGACCCGCAGGTGCGACGCGCCATCGTGGTGCCGTTCAGCGAGCAGCGGGGCGGCGTCCTCAAGCTGCGCCTCGACGTGTCCGACGATCTCGCCGCCGACAACGTGGCCTACGCGGTCATCCCGGCGCCCCGGACCCTCTCGGTGCTGCTGGTGAGCCCGGGCAACCTGTTCCTCGAGAAGGTCCTCTCCACCGATCCGCAGGTGAAGCTCGAGGTCCGCAAGCCGGACGCCTACCAGGGCGGGATGGAAGGCTTCGACGTGGTGGTGGTCGACAGCGTGAGCCCGCCCAAGATCGGCAACGGGCGCTTCGTGCTCGTCAACACCGTGCCCGCGGACGTGCCGCTCGAGGTGCTGGGCCGGCTCGACAACCCCACGATCATGGACTGGGACCGGACGCATCCCATCATGCGGCAGATCGACTTCGCCAAGGTGACGATCGAGGACGCGATGCGCGTCCGGCCGCTCGCCGCCGGCAAGACCCTGGTGGAGGCGGTAGGCGGGCCGCTCATCTACGCGCTCGAGGAGCGAGACCGCAAGGCGCTCTTCTTCGGCTTCGATCTCTTCCGCACCGACTTCCCGTTGCGGGTGGCGTTCCCGCTGATCCTCTCCAAGGGGCTCCGCTGGCTGAGCCCGGTCGGCCTCGACCAGTCGAGCCTGCAGCTGCAGGCCGGTCAGCCGATCCTGCTCCCGGTCGAGCACGGGGTGACCACCGCCACCGTGCGCACGCCGTCGGGGCGCAGCGTCCGCGCCCAGGTCAACCGCGGCATGGCGAGCTTCACCGAGACCGACGAGGTCGGCGTCTACACCGTCGTGACCGGACGGGGCGAGACCAAGGTCGCGGTCAACCTGATGAGCGCCGAGGAGTCGGACCTCACCCCGCTGCCGGTGCCCACCTTCGTGGAGGGGGCGCGGCCCG
The DNA here is from genome assembly GCA_035254745.1 of Candidatus Methylomirabilota bacterium. GTDB lineage: Bacteria > Methylomirabilota > Methylomirabilia > Rokubacteriales > CSP1-6 > CAMLFJ01. The sequence goes on from DATFAJ010000123.1 coordinate 15,331, forward strand.
AGTCGCCGCCGGTGCTGATCCAGCGGGAGCTGTGGCCGCTCTTCGTGATGCTGGCCCTGCTGCTCTTCGCGCTCGAGGGCTTCCTCTACTGGCGGCGTCAGACCGGCGGCCGCCTCGGCCTGCCCCGGGGCCTGGGCGACCGGTGGGCCCTCGGACTGCGCTGCGCGCTGCTGGCGGTGCTGCTCCTGTCGCTCACCCGGCCGACGATCCCGCGCTGGGCCGACCGGCTGAACGTGACGTTCCTGCTCGACATGTCGGACAGCGTGAGCCTGGCCGCGCGGGAGAGCGCGTACCGCTTCGCGGCCCAGTCGGTCGCGGCCATGCAGCCGGGCGACCAGGCGGGCCTCGTGGTGTTCGGGGAGGAGGCGGTGGTGGACCAGCCGCTGCGCCCGACCGCGAAGCTCGAGCGGCCCCAGGCTCACGTCCCCGGGCGCGGCACCAATCTCGCGCAGGCCCTGCAGCTCGGCCTCGCCACCGCGCCGCCGGGTCAGGCCAACCGCTTCGTGCTCCTGACCGACGGCCGCCAGAACATGGGCAACGCCCTCGCCGTGGCGCAGGCGGCCAAGGACGCGGGCGCCGACATCTACTACGTGCCGGCGCCGCTCACGTTCCCGCAGGAAGTGGTGGTCGAGTCGATGGTGCTCCCCCAGGAGGTGAAGTTCGGCGAGCCGTTCCAGGCCAAGGTGGTGGCGTGGAGCCAGGCCGAGACCCAGGGGCGCCTGTCGCTCTATCGCAACGGGGAGTTCCTCGGCTCGCAGGTGGTCCGGCTCTCGCCGGGCAAGAACGTGTACACCTACCGCCAGTCGCTCGAGCAGAGCGGCATCCACGTCTACCAGGCCGCGCTGGACGTGGACGGCGACACCATCGAGGAGAACAATCGCGCGCTCGGCACCCTGGTGGTGCGCGGACGGCCCCAGGTGCTGCTCGCCGAGAAGGACCGCGCCCAGGCCCAGGCGCTGGCCGCGGCCCTGCGCTCGCAGCACGTGGACGTGACGGTGGTGGAGGCGGCTCAGATCCCCAAGGACATGGCGGGGCTGCAGAAGTACGACGGGCTCATCCTGTCCAACGTCTCCTCGCTCAAGATGACGAAGAAGCAGATGGAGAACATCCGCGACTACGTCCGCGAGCAGGGGGGCGGGCTCATCATGCTGGGCGGCGAGGAGAGCTTCGGCCTCGGCGGCTACTACCGCACCCCGATCGAGGAAGCGCTGCCGGTGACGATGGAGGTGAAGCAGAAGATCGAGATCCCGAGCCTCGCGGTCGTGCTCTCGATCGACCGCTCCGGCTCCATGGCCATGACCACCGACGAGAAGGTGACCAAGCTCGACATCGCCAAGGAGGCGGCCCACCTGGTGGTCGATCTCCTCGACGATCGCAACGAGGTCGGGGTGATGAGCTGGGACACCGAGTTCATCTGGGACTCGCCGCTCAAGCCGGCCCGCGACAAGCAATCCATCCACCACGCGATCGCCACCATCAAGGCGGGCGGCGGCACCGACGGCTACCCGGCCCTGAAGGAGTCGTACCAGGTCCTCTTCGACCGGCCCGCGCTGCTCAAGCACGTCATCTTCCTCTCGGACGGCCAGATGACCCGCGGCGACTTCTCGGGACTCCTGCGCCGGATGGCCAAGGACAAGATCACGGTGTCGACCGTGGCCATCGGCAAGGACGCGGACGTGCCGCTGATGGTGGACGTGGCCAAGTGGGGGCGCGGGCGCTTCTACTACACCGAGGACGACTCGACGATCCCGCGCATCTTCACGCTCGAGACGCAGCTCGCCTCCAAGGCCTCCCTGGTCGAGCAGCCGTTCAAGCCGGTGGTGGCGAGCCCGGCCCACGAGGCCATCCAGGAGATCGATTGGAAGGAGGCGCCGCCCCTCGGCGGCTACGTGGCCACGAGCATGAAGGCCAACGCGGACCTGGTGCTGATGACCCACCAGGAGGACCCGCTCCTGGCGACGTGGCGCTACGGCCTCGGCCGCTCGGTGGCGTTCACCTCCGACGCCAAGGCCAAGTGGGGCGTGCTCTGGGTGCGCTGGGGCGGCTTCAACAAGTTCTGGTCGCAGGTGACGCGGTGGGCGTTGCGCACCGGCACCCGCAGCGATACGGTGGCCACGGTCTCCCGGACCGACAACGTCGGCGAGGTGACGGTGGACGCCATCGACCCCAAGGGCGAGTTCATCAACTTCCTCGACTCCCAGGTCGGGGTGGTCGCGCCCGACAAGACGCGGACCGTGGTCGATCTCGAGCAGATCGGCCCGGGTCGGTACCGGGGTCGCTTCCCGGCGGGCCAGGAAGGGGTGTACCTGGTCGGCATGGCGCAGCGGCGCGCGGACCAGATGGTGGGCTCACAGCTCGCGGGCCTCGTGGTGCCGTACGGTCAGGAGTTCCGCGACCTCGGGGTGGACGAATCGTTCCTCCGCGAGCTCACCGAGCTCACCGGGGGCGGAATGCTGGGCGATCCGAAGGACGCGTTCCTGCAGAATCGGCACCGGTCACGCCTGAGCGTGGACATCTGGCCGTGGCTGGTGGGCATGGTCGCGGTGCTGCTGATCCCGGAGATCGCGCTGCGCCGGATCGGGCCCGTGGGGCTCGGCCGGCTCTGGGCGCGCGTGCAGGGGGGCCGGGCAAGAGGAGGACCTGGGCATGAGAGCGCTGACCCTAGCTAGGTGGGCCGTCGTCCCCGCGATGCTGATCGCGCTGTTCGGCGCGACCGCCGCGGACGCGGCGCCCAAGCCGCGCAACGTCCTGATCCTGCCGTTCGCCACCGTGGATCTCACCCGCGACGAGCAGTGGATCGGCGAGGGGGTCGCCCAGTCGCTGATGCTGTCGCTGGTGCACGTGCCCGGGCTCGTCCAGATCGAGCGTGAGCGGATCCGCGCCCTCCCGCAGCCCGAGGCCTGGGACGAGGCGGCGGCCGCGAGCGCGGCCAAGCGGCTCGGCGCCGATCTCGCTTTGTTCGGGGAGGTGAAGCGGACCGGGACCGACCTCATCGTCCAGCCGCGCTTCCTCGAGCTCCACGGGGACAAGGTCGACCACGGCGCCCTCGACACCTTCGCGGTGGCGGACGGCCAGCTTCTGGACCGGCTGCGGTCGCTGCCCGCGGCCTACCTGAAGGCGGTGAAGGCGCCCGCCAGCGACGTGGAGCTGGCCCGGGCCCAGAAGTGGGCCGCGCCGACCACCGTCGTGCGCGCGTTCGATCTGTACGTGCGCGGGCGTCAGGCCAGCTACCGCGGGACCCAGGACGCGAGCGAAGCGGCCGTCGAGTTCCTCAGCCGGGCGATCGAGGCCGATCCCCAGTTCGTCGCGGCCCAGTACGCCCTGGGCGTGGTGCACCAGAATCTCGGCAACAAGTGGAAGGCGGCGGCCCAGTTCCGGGCCTCGGCCCAGCTCGATCCGACCTACGCCGAGCCCTACAAGGCGCTCGGAGACCTGTACCTGACCGCCCCCCGCCGGCTCTTCGAAGAGGCGATCAAGGCCTACGGCAAGGCCATCGAGCTCCGGCCCTTCTACGCGGAGGCCCACGTCGGGCTGGGCGACGCCCTCGCGGCCAAGGGAGAGGTGGATCCGGCGGTGGCCGCGTACCAGAAGGGCCTCGAGTACAACCCGATGAACGCGAAGGTCCACGTGAGCCTGGGCAAGATCTACTACTCGGAGAAGGGCCTGTACTACGAGTCGGTCACCGCCTACAAGAAGGCGATCGATCTCGATCCGGGCTACCTCGACGCGCGCATG
>DATFAJ010000124.1:0-3902 GCA_035254745.1 Candidatus Methylomirabilota bacterium
CCCCTCGTGGACAAGCCCACCATCCAGTACGTGGTGGAGGAGGCGGTGGCCTCCGGGCTCGAGGAGATCATCCTGGTCACCGGGCGCAACAAGCGGGCGATCGAGGACCACTTCGACGCGGCGTTCGAGCTCGAGTACTACCTGCAGGACCGGGGCAAGATCGAGGAGCTCACGCAGATCAAGACGATCTCCGAGCTCGCCTCCGTCTCCTACGTGCGGCAGAAGGAGCCGCTCGGCCTCGGCCACGCCATCCTCTGCGCCAAGCCCATGGTGGGAGACGAGCCCTTCGGGGTCTTCCTGGGTGACGACATCATCGTCTCGCGTGTGCCGTGCATGCGGCAGCTCATCGACGTGTTCGAGCGACACGGCGGGCCGGTCCTGGCCGTGATGCGGATGCCGCGCGAGGAGATCGGCCGCTACGGGGTCATCGCGGCCCGGGGTCTGGGGGCCAACGTCTACGAGGTCCAGGACCTGGTCGAGAAGCCGGACCCGCGCGACGCGCCGTCGGACCTCGCGATCATCGGCCGCTACGTGCTCACCCCGGATATCTTCGGGATCCTGAAGGAGACCACGCCCGACTCCCGGGGTGAGATCCAGCTCACCAACGGCCTGCGCGTGCTCCGCGGCCGCCGGCCGATCTATGCCGTCGAGTTCGAGGGCAAGCGTCACGACACCGGCGAGAAGCTGGGCTTCCTCAAGGCCACCGTGGAGTTCGCCCTGGCCCGGCCGGACCTCTCCGATGCGTTCCGAGAGTACCTGAAGAGCCTGCAGCTGTAGGGTGACGGAGAAATGTCTTGTGGGGCGCCACTTTGGCGCTCGTTTCCCCGTCTCCATTGATTGACTTCCCCCGGGGATTCTGGGACAATCCCTGCACTTTATTTCAGGGCCGGGAGGTGTCGGCACCCTATGAAGAGCCAGCCCAAGCGCGCCTTCCACACAGCTTCCGAGCCCGAGATCAAGGCCGGTGAGGTCTCCGACGTCTACTTCGATCGCACCGTCGAGATCCTGCACGCCAAGGGTCTCAACAAGCACGTCAAGGCCGAGATCCGGCTGAAGAGCTTCCCGCAGCCCGACTGGACCTTCGGAGTCCTGGCCGGGATCGAGGAAGTCGCCGCTCTCCTCGAGGGCCTGCCGGTCAACGTGTGGGCCATGGACGAGGGCACCCTCTTCGGCCCCGAGGACACGGTGCTCCTCATCGAGGGCATCTACCCCGAGTGGGCGAAGTACGAGACCGCGCTGCTCGGCTTCCTCTGCCAGGCCTCCGGCATCGCGACCAAGGCCGCCCGCTGCAAGCGCGCCGCCGGCCCGCGCCAGGTCATCTCGTTCGGGGCGCGTCGCATGCACCCGGCGCTCGCGCCGATGATCGAGCGCAACGCGTTCGTGGGCGGCTGCGACGGGGTGGCGGTCACGAAATCGGCCGAGCTCATCGACGCCGATCCCACCGGCACGATCCCGCACGCCCTCGTCCTCCTGTTCGGCGACACGGTGGAGGCGCTCCGCGCCTTCCACGAGGTGGTCGACCCCAAGGTGCGGCGGGTGGCTCTCATCGACACGCTGCAGGACGAGAAGTTCGAGGCGATCCGGGTGGCCAAGGCCCTCGGCCGCGACCTCTACGCGGTCCGCCTCGACACGCCCTCGTCGCGCCGCGGCGACTTCTTCAAGATCATCGAGGAGGTCCGCTGGGAGCTCGACCTGCGTGGCTACGACCACGTGAAGATCCTGGCCTCGGGCGGCATCGACGAGTACGAGATCCTCAAGCTGAACTCGCTCGTGGACGGCTACGGCGTCGGCACCTCGATCGCGAACGCGCCGGTGCTCTCGTTCGCGCTCGACATCATGGAGATCGAGGGCGTGCCGATGGCCAAGCGCGGCAAGCGCTCCGGAGCCAAGCAGGTGTGGCGCTTCCCGGGCGCCGTCCAGAACACGGTCCTCCCCGCGGGGGCGCCCGCCCCGGTGGGCCCCGACGGTCCCGCCGAGGCGCTGCTCAAGCCGCTGATCACCGGCGGCCGGCTCGTGCGCGACCTGCCGCCACCGCGCACGCTGCGCGAGTACGTGATGGAGCAGATGGCGCGCATCGACATCACCGCGGGACGGAATCCCGGGCTGCGCGGCGACTACTAGCCGCATGGGCGTCCTGGATGAGATCGTCGCCCACAAGCGCGCCGAGGTCGCCGCGCTCAAGGCGCGACGGTCGGTGGGGACGGTGGCGGCGGCCTGCCGCGGCCTGGCGCCGCCCCGCGACTTCGAGGCCGCGCTCCGCCCCCCGCCCGGGACGCGGGTGCGACTGATCGCGGAGGTCAAGCGCGCCTCGCCCTCGCAGGGTCTCTTCCGCGCCGACCTCGATCCGATCGCCCAGGCCTCCACCTACGCCGCGGCCGGCGCCGCCGCGGTGTCGGTCCTGACCGACGCGCGCTACTTCCACGGCAGCCTCGACGACCTGGTGCAGGTGCGCCGCGCGGTCCCGGTGCCGGTGCTGCGCAAGGAGTTCATCGTCGACGAGTATCAGCTCTGGGAGGCCCGCGAGGCCGGCGCCGACGCGGTGCTGCTCATCGTCGCCGCCCTCGAGGACGCGGTCCTGCGCGACCTGCTCGGTGCGGCCAAGGGCGCCGGGCTCGCCACCCTGGTGGAGGTGCACACCGCGGGCGAGCTGGATCGGGCCCTGCGCCTCGGCGCGCCGGTGATCGGGATCAACAATCGCGACCTGCAGACGCTCACCACGACCCTCGCGCCGTCCCTCGCGCTGCTGCCGCAGATCCCGCCGGGGCCCATCGCGGTGAGCGAGAGCGGGCTCCGCACCGGCGCGGACGTGGCCCAGGTGGTGGCCGCCGGCGCCCACGCGGTGCTGGTGGGCGAGACGCTCCTGCGCGCCGACGACGTGGCGGCCAAGGTGCGCGAGCTGTCGCTCCGATGAGGATCAAGATCTGCGGCATCACCAACCTGGACGACGCGCGGCTCTGCGTCGACGCGGGCGCCGACGCGCTCGGGTTCATCTTCGTGGAGGGCACGCCCCGCTGCGTGACCGCGGAGGCGGCCGCCCGCATCGTCGCCGCGCTCCCGCCCTTCGTGACCCCGGTGGGCGTGTTCTGGGACCACGCGCCGGGGCAGGTGAAGGCGGTGGCCGAGCAGTGCCGGCTCGGCGCGCTGCAGTTCCACGGCGACGAGGCGCCCGAGGACCTCCTCGACTACCGCCTGCCGGTGATCAAGACCCTCAAGGTGACCGGCGCCGCCGATCTGGCCCGGATGGCCGACTATCGCGTCTCCGCGTTCCTGCTCGACTCGCCGGCCAGATGGAGCGAGGGGCTCGCGCGCCCGCCCATTCCCTGGGACGTGGCCGCGGACGCGGCGCGCCGCCACCCGGTCCTCCTCTCCGCCGGCCTCACCCCCGACAACGTGGGCGTCGCGATCCGGCGCGTCCGGCCCTACGGGGTGGACGTCAACTCCGGGGTCGAGGCCCACCCGGGTCGCAAGGACGAAGCCCGCGTGCGGCGCTTCGTGGCGGAAGCGCGCGCGGCGGCGGCGGAGCCGGCGTGAGCGCGACGCGCGTGCGGCCCGGAGCCCTCCCGGACGCGAGCGGACACTTCGGTCGCTTCGGCGGCCGCTTCGTGCCCGAGACCCTCATGCAGCCGCTGGTGGACCTCGAGAAGGCCTACCGGGCCGCCCGCGCCGACGCGCGCTTCCGCCGGCGCCTCCGCGACCTGCTCCACACCTACGCCGGCCGGCCCACCCCGCTCTACTTCGCGGAGCGCCTGACCCGCCACGTGGGCGGCGCCCGCATCTACCTCAAGCGCGAGGACCTCTGCCACACCGGCGCCCACAAGATCAACAATTCCCTTGCGCAGGTCCTGCTCGCTAAGCGTATGGGCAAGAAGCGCGTCATTGCCGAGACCGGCGCGGGTCAGCAC